>JAVHOY010000037.1:0-4828 GCA_036170295.1 bacterium | reverse complement strand
TCGTCTTTATGGACGAGCGCGATCATGTTGCCGCCGCGTCCGCCGCCGCTAAGCTTTGCGCCGAGCGCGCCTGCGCTTCGCGCGACGTTGATCAATCTATCCAATTCAACGGACGAGACGGTCATTTCTTGCAACAGCGAATGATTGTGATCCATCAACTCGCCGAGCATTTCAGGTTTGCCGCTTTCGATGGAACGACGCGCAATCAGAGAGACTTGCGCGATCTCGTCAAAGATGCCTTCAAATTTACTGGCGTTTTTTAGCCACAAACGGCGCACATCCGCGACGGATTGTTTGGTAGGCGCGGGCATGCCTGTATCGCCAATGACGATGGTAAAAGGTTTGCCGACCTTAAACGTTTCGCCGGGTTTTCCTTTTATAAAATACACGGGCTTGGCGTAAGTAACGACGGTGTTGTCAATTCCCGAAGGCGTGCCGTGATACAACTTTTCAATTTCATAAACGAGGTCGTTCACTTGCTCGTCGGAAAGGGAGCGTTGAAGATACAACGCCAATGCGCGAATCAATGCGACGGAAACCGCCGCGCCAGAGCCTAACCCCGCCGCGACAGGAATGGTGGACTCAATGTTGATCTCAAGTCCGCTGGCGGGGATGGGAAGTTTGAGGGTGGAAAATAAATTTTGGATAACAGAAGCAATGGGATGGTCGGCAGGCAGCGCGGTCAGCTCGGCGCGGAGATTAATTTTTGGAGCGTTGATCCATATCCCTGCGCGGGGAGAATCCGCGACTTCAACATCCACTTGAACTTGCATGACGGGAACGGCGAGCGCGGGGCGGCTATATACAACCGCGTGTTCGCCAAAGAGAATAATTTTTCCGGGCGCGGATGCTCTCATGATAGATAAAACACGGCGAGAACAGCCGCTCCCCATAGGAGCATTGCGATTTGAAATGGGCGATCTGATAAAAGGATTTCTTCGGGCGCGCCGCCCGCGTGTTTGATTTCGATAAGATAGAGATAGCGAAAGATGGCGTACACGACGAACGGGATGGTAAGCATCATGCTGTGATTTTCAGGCACGTTGGGCGCGTTGAAGGTGTAGAGCGAATAGGCGACGATGGTGGTGGCGGAAACGATCATAATGTATTGATCAAGCAGCGGCAGAGTGTAGCCTTCCAATACTTTGCGATGCGCGCCCGCGCCTTGCGCGAGCAGGGCGAGCTCGGCGCGGCGTTTGCCAAAACCGAGAAACAGCGCAAGCAGAGTCATGACGACATACAGCCACGGAGAAAATCGCTGCACATGAATCAGCGTCACGCCCGCATGAACGCGCAGGACAAATCCCGTTGCGATCATCAACACATCCAAAATGGGAACGTGCTTGAGCCATTTTGAATACGCCATGTTGATAAGAAAATAAATCAAAACAACGAGCGCAAAATCAGGCACAAGGAAATAGGCGGCGGCAAGCGTAAAGACGACCAGAAAAATCCCCGCAGTCCACGCGACGCCGATAGGTAATTTTCCGGACGGAATGGGACGATTTTTCTTTTCGGGATGTTGGCGGTCGGCTTCAATATCGGCGAGGTCATTGAAAATATAAACGCTGGATGAAATGAGACAAAACAGCGCGAAGCCAGCAAGCGTATGTAAAAAAGATTTGGAATTGAGAAGTTGTTTGTCAAACACAAGCGCGGCAAAGATGAAGACGTTTTTTGTCCATTGACGCGGACGCATGGTTTTGAGCAGGGCGGTGAACATGGGGACTATTTTACCTGTATTTTATGGATGTCAGTTTACAGTGGGTATACTAAAAAATAAAACAAAGGCGGACAAGTTTGTCTTGTCCGCTTACTTTATCTTGAGTTTCTTTTTTATAAATTCGCGCACGCTGCCGGCATTATCCAACGCCTCATGCGCCATCTCTAGCGGAACAGTTAAGCCGGGGTAGCGTATGATTACGCCGTAATTTTCCAGTCTGCGTAAATACTCGCGGATCGTTTCAAAACCTTCGTCAATTGTCAGGCACAGCGCCAATAGGCGAACAAGATCATGGTTTCTTGGGAAGTCAACGTTGTGTTCGGTTAAAAAGGCTTTCATATATTTTTCAGCGCATTGCTGGCAATGAAAGCAGGCTGTATCAATTTCAGGAATTTCAACTTGATAAAGAAGAATTTCAGCGGAACGGTAGTCGCCTTCCGCTTTGAATATCCATTCTTTAGCGATCTCGCGCATAGAGAACCTTTCCCTTTTCTGTAATCTCGCGCAGAAAAAAATCCCCCGCTTTCTTGCGTTTTTCAATCACAGATTTTGACCGCGCAATAATATCCACGCTAAATGGTAAGGCTGGCAGAGAATCGGAAATTTCCATAATCGTTTTTACTTCGCCTTTTGGCGTGCTCATAACGATCAGCAAATCAAGGTCGCTCCATGCGTGGGGCTTGCCATACGCGTGCGATCCAAAAAGAATAATCTCGTCAGGATCAAATTTCTCAACGATAAGTTTTGTAAGCGCGCGAATTGTCCGCATTGGAATACGAACACGCTGAACAACTTTAGGGGCTGACGCTTGCATAATCATAGTAGCCATATTTTACACCCGCAGATTGTTTTCGCGTTTATTCCGTCATTCAAAGTAAAATAGAAACATGGTCAAAACAAGATTGGATGTGTTGTTAGTAGAACGCGGATTAGCCGAATCGCGCGCGAAGGCGCAAGCCTTAATCATGGCGGGGCAAGTGCGCGTGAATGGGGAAGTTTCGCTCAAATCTGGGACGACGGTGCCGAGCAATACTAAACTCGAAGTGGATTCTGGTCCGCGCTTTGTTTCGCGCGGCGGAGAAAAATTAGACGCGGCGCTTGAAGCCTTTGCGATTGACGTGAAGGGGCTAACCTGCGCGGACGTGGGCGCATCCACCGGCGGATTCACTGATTGCATGTTGCAGCGCGGCGCGGAGAAAGTCTACGCCATTGATGTTGGCAAAGGAATTTTGCATTGGAAGTTGAGAAACTACGCGCGCGTGATCGTCATGGAAGAAACCAATGCGCGGCATGTCGAGTCGTTGCCTGAGAAGATTCCCTTTGTCACAGTGGACGCTTCTTTTATCTCGTTGAAGATCTTACTGCCGGTGATCAAAAATTGGTTAACTGAAAACGCTCAATTGGTTTGTCTCATCAAGCCGCAATTTGAAGCGGGTAGAAAAGATGTTTCGCGCGGCGACGGCGTGATCCGCGACCCTGAAATTCATAAGCAAGTTTTACTGGATGTGTTAGCCTTTGCCGTAAATGAAGGCTTTGGCTTGCGCGGGCTGATCAAATCTCCGTTGCTGGGACCGAAAGGCAATACCGAATTTTTAGTCTGGCTCGATCTTGGCGAGAATAAAAATTCGATTGAAGAATTGGTAAATCATCTTGCCGTCGCTCTTGATAACAAAGAGTCTTTGCCATAGACGATAAGATTGCTTCGCCGCAAAGAACGCGGCTCGTAATGACGAACATACAACAAAAGGAAAAATCTTATGCCTCAATTTACAACTCCTCCAAACCCGCAAGCCTTCTACGCCCAAGTATGGGACATCGCCCGCCAAATTCCGCGCGGAAAAGTCGCCTCGTATGGGCAGATCGCAAAAATGCTCCCGCCGCCTGCTGGCGTGGATATCGAAACATATGTCGCGTTTGGTCCGCTTTGGGTGGGCGGCGCGATGGCGCATTGTCCCGCCGACGTTCCGTGGCAGCGCGTGATCAACTCAAAAGGCGAGATCAGCGAACGCGACGGCGCGGATGCGCGCCGACATCTTCTGCTGTTGCATGAAGAAGGCGTGACTTTGAATCCAAGAGGTCGAATTGATTTTAAGAAATATGGATGGAAAGGTTTAAGTCCCGACGTAACGCAAGAGACGTTGTTATAAAATAACGTTACCTGTTTCCCGCAAGTTCAACGATCAACGTATCCAGAGCCAGATCCAATGTGATTTGGCTCGTTTTGACTCTTTCGTCAATGCTCAGCAAACGATGATAAATATTTTCAAGCGCTTCCATCGAAAAGCGACTCGCCTGCCCCGTTGTTTTTTCCGCGACGAAGGGATGGACTCCCAACGCACGCGCCACGTCGTCTTTATTTCCGCGCCCGTCTAAAATCTCACGCGCCTGAAGCAACAAGCGGAATTGACGCACGACCATGCCCCACAATGCAAACGCATCTTCATTTTCCAAAAGGCGATGCAAAAGTTTCTGCGCGGTTTTTCCGTTGCCTTGCGATAACGCATCCACGAAATCAAAAACGCTTTGCTGCGATGTGACGATGCAAACGGCTTCCACATCCGAGCCGCGCACGGGACGCGACCAATTGACATACGCCAGCAACTTCGCGAGTTCCATTCCCGCTTGGCGCGTGTCCACGCCGACCATTTCCGCGAGTTTCGCGGCGGCGGGCGGTTCGATTGCGCCGTTTTGTTTCTTCGCTTCGTTGATGATCCAGCCGGGCATGTCGCGTTGTTTGGGAAGCATAAAGGCTTGCGTCTTAACAGAATTTTTCTCCGCCCATTTGATAAGCCAATGTTTGACAACTTCTTTCGCCTCGATGCTTTCGTACATCACCAGTTTGACCGTATCGGGCGCTTTGCCGATGTATTCTTCAAATTTTTTGCGCGAACTTACGTTGTTATATTTCGCGGATGGATTCGCAAGGATGACCAATCGCTTGGGCGCGAGGAAAGGCATGGCGTTGAGCGCGTTGTTAAATTCCTCGTCGCTGACTCCGCGAGATTCAAAACGCGCGGTATTCATCCCCGCAGTGGTAGGGTCGCTGAAATCAGATTCGAAATCTCTGATCTTGCGCGCGATGGCGAATTCGTCGTTGCCGTAGAG
>JAVHOY010000036.1:0-4853 GCA_036170295.1 bacterium | reverse complement strand
AAATTCTCGGCGTGCTGGACGTACAATCGGAAAAACTCAACGCCTTCTCTGAAGAGGACGCCAGCATCTATACCACGCTCGCATCCCAAGTATCCACCGCTTTGCAAAACGCCAACTCCTTTGCGCGCGCGCAACAACAGGCTGAACGCGAAGGTACGTTGAACGCCATCAGCCAGAAAATTCAAAGCGCCACCACTGTGGAAGCGGTGCTGCAAATCGCCGCGCGCGAATTGGGACACGCCCTCGGCGCGCCGATGACGATTGCTCAGTTGAGTATGAAAGATAAGAAATAATTTTCCTCAGTTCGTCATTGCCCCGATACAGTTTCGGAGTGTTCTTCGCGACGAAGCAATCTCTATAATAATATAAGAGGATTGCTTCGCCAAAGAACGGCTCGCAATGACAGAGAGTTTTGCAGGAGACATCCCTTATGGGTTCCGACGATAAATCTCAAAAACGGGTAGAGAAACTTTTCTCCGATCTCGATCAGATCTCGAAGCAGCCGCTTGGCGCGGAGAAAAGAGTCGCGCCATTTGAAAGCGCGGAGATCAATGCCGAGTCGGAAGCGCTGCGCGCGCGCATCCGCGAATTGGAAGAGCAGATTCAAAAAAATGAGAAAGCGAAGTCGGCGCGGCAAATTGTCTATGAAAAAGAAGAAGTCGGCTACGCTTATCGCGACGATCATGTTACGCCGTTGAGTTCGTTTGCCGCTTCTGAAAAAGAGAATGCGATTGAAACTCCGCTCACTGCCAGCGGCGAAACGATTGGAGAAATAAAAGTCGAGCCGCACGCCGAGCGCGATTGGACAACGGAAGAAGAAGCCCTTGCCAGCGCGGTGGCGCAACAAGCCTCGCTGCAAATTCAAAACCTGCGCTTGCTTGCCGCAACCGAGCGCGCTCGCGCCGAAGCGCAAGCCGCCACGCATCGCTTTACCCATGAAAGTTGGGAATCGTTTTTGGACGGCATCCGCAACAGCGAGCGCATCGGTTTTGGATATAACCAGCGCGAGGTCGCGCCGAGCGCCGAGCCTGAAATGACCGAACACGATCTTCAAGAAAACGTAGACGTGCTTGACGAACATATCGGCAGCCTATTTCTAAAAGAAAACCCCGCGCGCCCATTGACCGATGAAGACAAAGCGATGGTTTCGGCGGTCGCGCATCAGATCGCGCAACAAGTGGAAAGTTTGCGTTTGCTCGCGGACGCATCCCGCGCGCGCGCCGACGCGGAAGAAGCCACGCGCCGCCTTAGCCGCGAAAGTTGGCAATCCTATACACAGCGCGCGCAAACCGCGCTCGGCTATGCTTATGATTCAAATCAAGTTACGCCGCTCAAAGAAATTTCCAATTTGGAAAATGCGAGTTTCTCGCAGCCGCTGACTGTGCGCGGTCAAACCATCGGGCATTTGGCTGTGACGCAACTTGAGCGCCTCACGCCTGAGGCGGCGGATTTAGCCGCTTCTATTGCGGAGCGCGTCAGCGCGCAATTGGAACGTTTGCGCCTCACCGAAGAAATTGAAAAACGCGCGGCAGAACTTGCAACTGTGGCGACGGTTTCCACCGCCGCGTCCACCGTGCTTAATCCTGAAGAGCTGCTGCAACAAGTTGTGGATTTAACCAAAGAGCGTTTCAACTTGTATCACGCGCAAATTTATTTGACGGACGAATCTTGGAACACGTTATTGCTTTCGGCGGGCGCGGGTCAAATTGGCAAACAAATGACGATTTCGGGGAACGCCATCCCCATAGATAAAAAAAATGTTTTGACGGCGCGAGCGACTCGCGAACGCAAAACGTTAATCTCAAACGACCTGCGTAATGAAGCGGACTTCCAGATCAATCCATTGTTGCCCGATACGCGTTCCGAAATGGCGATTCCCATGATCTCCGGCGACAAGGTCTTGGGCGTGTTTGACGTTCATTCAGAATCCGTCAACCACTTCACAGAAGAAGACGCGAACATTTATACGACGCTGGCTTCGCAGGTGGCGGTCTCTTTGCAAAATGCGCGACTCTTCGCCGAGCAAACCGAAACTGTGGCAAAGTTGCGCGAGTTGGATCGTTTGAAGTCTTCTTTCCTTGCAAACATGTCGCACGAGTTACGCACGCCGCTTAATTCCATTCTCGGCTTTGCCGACGTCATGCTCGAAGGGCTGGACGGCGCGCTGACCGACAACATGCAAAATGATCTTGGACTGATCTATAAAAATGGACAGCACTTGCTGCACCTGATCAACGATGTGTTGGATATGGCAAAGATTGAATCAGGCAAGATGAATCTCAATATTGAAAAATTCAACTTGCAGGAAATTATTGAAGAAGTGACCAGCATCACCTCGACGCTTGCCAGCGAAAAGAATCTCGCGCTCTTCATCGAACCCGACTCCGACCATGAAGTGGAAATCAACGCCGACAAAATTCGTCTGCGCCAGGTGATGATTAACTTAATCAACAACGCGATTAAGTTCACCGAGAAAGGCAAAGTCTCCATCCGCGTAGCGCGCGAAGAAAACAGCGTGTTGATCAGCGTCAAAGATACCGGCATCGGCGTCCCCCCCGAATTGCTCGAATCAATTTTTCAAGAGTTTACGCAAGTGGATACCACCACCACGCGCAAAGTGGGCGGCACCGGCTTGGGCTTGCCCATCAGCCGCAAACTGGTTGAAATGCACGGCGGGCGCTTGTGGGCTGAAAGCGCCGGCATAAACGGAGAAGGCGCAATTTTTTATGTATTCCTGCCTATTGAAGCCAAACTCAAAGACGAAGATAAAAAGGCAAAGTAAAAATGGCAAAACCAAAATTCCTGCAATGCGCTATTTGCGGCGCTCAACAACCTTACGAACCTTTTGTTCCAGCTGTTTGCAAAAAATGTCAATCGCAGTGGCTTGAAGCCAAATACGATTACAGCGCGTTTAAACGCGAAATTTTACGCGGCTTGCCGAATCGCCCCACGAATAATTTATGGCGATTTCAAGATGTGCTGCCGTTGGATAATCCCTCCGCGTTAGACCTTTATCCTGCGGGCGGAACTCCATTGTGGTTGTCGCAGCGTTTCGCGCCGCAACTGGGACATTATCACGTTTACTTCAAAGACGAGCGTTACGGTCCAACGAGTTCGTTCAAAGATCGTCAAGCGGCTGTGGCAGTGGCGGCGATGAACGAAGGCGGCGTGCGCGAAGCCGTGATCGCATCCACTGGAAATGCGGCGGTGGCTTATGCGGCGGCGTGCGCGCGCGGCGGAATTAAACTTTGGGTGTTTATGACCAGCCTCGTTCCGCAGGAAAAATTGCGCGAGGCGGCGCTCTTCGGCGCGGAAGTGATTCGCGTCAGCGGCAATTATGATCAGACGAAACAGATCGCGAGTCAATTCGCGCAGCGCCGACACTTGTTATTAGATCGCGGCGCGAGTTCCATCCCCGCGCGCGAATCCATGAAGACCATCGCGTATGAAATCGTCGAGCAACTTGGCTGGCGCGCGCCCGATTGGTACATTCAGGCGGTGAGCGGCGGCATGGGTCCGCTGGGCGTGTATCAGGGTTTCAAAGAAATGTTCGAGATGGGCTTGATAGACCGCATTCCCAAGATTGCCATCATTCAAGCGGAAGGTTGCTCGCCGATGGTCAAAGCCTTCAAAGCAAATAAAGAGGTTGCAGAGGCGCTGATTCCAGACACGCGCATTATTATTTTGTCCACCGGCGACCCGGGCAAAACCTATACTTATCTTTATGGAATTCTCAAAAAACACGGCGGCGCGATGGAATCTGTGACCGACGCGGAAGCCTTCGACGCGATGCGCGCGCTTGCGAAAAGCGAAGGCATGGCGGTGGAACCTGCCACCGCAGTGGCGTACGCGGGCTTGCAAAAAATGCTCGCGGAAAAAATAATCGGCAAAAACGAAACCGTCGTGGTCAATTGCACGGGTCACACCTTCCCCGTCGAGAAGCATGTGCTTGGCGATCAATTTGCTGTGGACGTTCACTTAAGCAAAGATCAATCGCCCGCGCCGCAGGAAGGTCTGCAAGCCGCGCTTGAAAATTTGGATGAAAAAGCCACCACCGTTTTATTGGTGGACGATAACGCCGACGACGCGCTTTTGATTCGCAGATTGCTTGAAGGCAAAAAATCGTATCGCGTGCATCACGCCAAAGACGGCTGGGAAGGACTCGCTATGGCGCGTCAATATATTCCCGATCTCATTGTCAGCGATTTGACCATGCCCGGCATTGACGGTTTTGGTTTTGTGGAAGAATTGAAACTCGATCCGCGCACAAAAAATATTCCCGTTGTGGTCGTCAGCGCCAAAGACATCACCGATGAAGAACGCAAACGCCTCAATGGACATATCGAAGCCCTGTATCAAAAAGGCTCGCTGCCCACGCGCAAATTTGTGGATAAAGTGATTACGGTCATTGAAGATAAAAACGGAGTCTAGGAGAGTGGCGATTATGGGAATTAACATTTTATACATTGAAGACAACCCCGATAATATGACGCTGGTCAAACGCGCCCTCGAATCGCGCGGGTATAAATTGCTTGAAGCCCCGACGGGCATGGAAGGCGTAAATATAGCGGAAAAGGAAGAAGTGGAGCTGATTTTGCTGGATATTAACTTGCCCGATATTGACGGCTATGAAGTCGCGCGCCGCATCCGCCACAGCGCGAAGAAACAACTGATTTATGTGCCGATCATTGCCATCACCGCCAACGCGCTCAAAGGCGACGCTGAAAAAGCGCTCTCGGCGGGTTGCAATGTGTACATGTCCAAGCCGATCAACATCCGCGAATTGTGGGCAAGGGTGGAGGCGTTTGTGCCTTCGCCCATGGGTCCGAAGTGAAAATAGACTTCTTGCATAA
>JAVHOY010000035.1:1180-4863 GCA_036170295.1 bacterium | reverse complement strand
GATTTTCTCAAATAAGGAAGCGCGGCTTTTATCAAGCGGACATGCGCCATCAGGCACAGGTCAATCCCTTTTTGCCACGCGGCTTCATCCAATGAATCAATCGAGCCTGGCGGAGGTCCGCCCGCGTTGGTGATCAAAATATCCAAGCCGCCAAATGCCGCGACAGTTTGTTGAATCAACTTTTCAGGTACGCCAATTTCACCAACATCGCCTGCCAAACCAATTACCTGTGTGCCTGATTCCTTACTCATCTTCTCAGCCACGCTTTTTATCTTCGCTTCATCGCGTCCGTTGATGGCGACCTTGCAGCCTTCATTTGCCAATGCCAATGCGGCGGCATATCCTAGTCCGCGCGAAGAACCCGTGACGAGCGCAATTTTGTTTTTGAGTCTTAAATCCATGTTGCCTCCAAATGATGTTTGCAAGTTTGAACGTTCAAACGATTTCGATCTTCGTATCCCACACGTCGCCATCTGACCAATTCGCTTCGACCCATTTTGCCACACTTCCCAAAGCGGATTGCAGAAACGCGTGGTCGTTGCCAACCATCGCGCAGACGATAATGGTTTCATCCCATTTGTCCTGCAAATCCATCTCCGCGACAGAGACGTTGAACTCGCGGCGCAGACGCGAGATAAGCGGCTTGATCCGTCCGCGCTTTTCTTTGAGCGAGGAACATGCGGGGAGATGCAGGTGAATGGCAAGGGTGGCGAGCATGGGATTTACGATTTTAGATTTTTGATTGCGGATTTTTATCCGCTACAACGCGAGCAATTGAACTTCTTACGCTACAAACAATGCTTTATTTTTCTTCCCGCCTGATAATTTTTTCAAGAGCGCCCGCTAACATGGGCAGGTCTTCATTAAGAGTCTGCCAAATGATTTCAAGGTTGATTCCAAAATAACGATGGACGAGTTTATTTCTCATATCGGCTGCGTCTCGCCAGGGGACTTCAGGGTATTTTGCGCGAACTTCTTCTGGAATATTGCGCGTGGCTTCCCCAATAATTTCGACGGCGCGTATCACAGCGTAAATTGTTTTCTCGTCTTTGCTGAAGGTTTCATAATTCATACCTTCAATAAATTGCATCGCTCGATTTGCATTTTCAAGCATGTCGCGCAGATAATCAATATACACTCGGCTTGTCATATAGGTTCCGCTTCGCTTAATATTCTTTCCCCAATGGCGGGCTTGAGAGAATCTTTCAAGACCAAATCCACTTTTACTCCTAGAATTTCTGAAAGATGATTTTCAAGCCGAATGAATTTCAATAAACTTGGGGGTTTGTTGAAAGTAACCAAAATATCCAGATCGCTTTTTGTCTTTTCTTCATGGCGGACGTATGACCCAAATACTTCCAATGTGGCAACCTGATATTGCTCTGCAAGCGCGGGAAGATTCTCATGGAGCATTGCCTTGAATTTGTTCAAACGGTTTGCGTAAGTCATATTTTTATTATACAACAGAGGAATTAATTTCGTCCGCGCTTTTCTTTGAGCGAGGAACATGCGGGGAGGCGCAGGTGAATGGCGAGGGTGGCGAGCATTTTGTCGTTGAAACGTTCCAACGTCAGACATTCCTTTTTTTGAATTTACGAATTACGAATTACGACTTACAATCTCACTATGGACACCGAAACTTCCTACAACAAATCTCTCGATTACCTTTACTCTTTTGTAGATTATAGTCTCAAACATTCCTCCGAACTCGCCAAAGCGGATTTTAACCTCGACCGTATGTTCGCGTTGATGGAATCGTTGGGCAATCCGCAGAAACAATATCCCATCATCCATGTGGCGGGGACGAAGGGGAAGGGGTCCACGTCTGCGTTGTGTGCGGCAGGGTTGCAGGCTGCAGGTTATAAAGTTGGCTTATATACCTCGCCGCATTTGCTGGATTACGTCGAGCGGATTCAAATCAACGGCGAACCGATTACGCACGCGCAGTTAAACGAATTGGTGGAGGAAATCAAACCGCGCGTTGCGAAGATAGAAAAACTCACCACCTTTGAAATCACCACCGCGCTGGCGTTTATGGCATTTGCAAAATATGGAGTCAATGCGGCGGTGTTTGAAGTCGGTTTGGGCGGGCGGCTCGATGCAACGAATGTTGTTATGCCCAAAGTTTCCGTCATCACTTCGCTTTCCTATGACCATACCGCCGTGCTTGGCAACACGCTTGCATTAATAGCGGGCGAGAAGGCGGGCATTATCAAAGACGGCGTTCCCGTCGTTTCGTCTCCGCAAAAGGAGGAAGCCCTTGAAGTTTTGCGGCGCGTAGCCAGACTGAAAGAGTGTAAGTTAACTTTAATTGGGCGCGACATAAAATTTGAATTGATTGAGTCATCATTAGCGGGACAAAAATTTAGAATTCAGAATTCAGAATTCAGAATTCCCCTGCTTGGCATCCATCAACTCGAAAACGCCGCCACTGCCTACGCCGCGCTCAAAGCCAGCGGAATTAAAATAACCGACGAGCAAATTCAAAAAGGATTCGCCCAAGTCAAATGGCGCGCCCGCTTTGAAATTGCGCGGCTCGATCCTACGCTGATATTTGATTCCGCGCACAATCAAGATTCCTTTGCCCGATTAAACGAAACGCTGGACGCTTATTTTCCCGATAAAAAAATTTATCTTATCTTCGGCGCGTCGGAAGATAAAAATATCCTCGCCATGTTTGCGGAGATGAAATCCAAAATTCAAAAAATCATCGTCACCCGCGCCGACCATCCGCGCGCGCTTGAAGTGGAGAAAATAAAAAAATTAGCGGACGATCTCGGCATTGAATCAGAATCAATCATTCCCGTCGCATCCGCGCTAAAGAGGGGCTTGGAGTTATCTTCAAAGGACGGCTGCGTCGTTCTCTCCGCCGGCTCGATGTTTGTCACCGCCGAAGCGATGAAAGCGTTTCAAGCGCCGTAACGCGACATTTATGTCGCGATTTTATTGGAGTTCCATGACCACTCTCGCCCAAAAAACGGAAAAAAATATTTATTGGCAATATGCTTTATGGCTTGCCGTCTTCACCGTACTTTACAACATCGTCGAAGGTGTAGTCGCTATCTACTTCGGCATGAGCGACGAAGCGCTGACGCTCTTTGGCTTCGGCGTGGATTCTTTCATCGAAGTAATGTCTGGCGCGGCGATTGTGGCAATGGTAATCCGCATTCGCCAAAACCCCGATACACCGCGCACGCAATTCGAGAAGACCGCATTACGAATCACAGGCGCTTCGTTTTATCTGCTTGCCGCAGGGCTCGGCGCAAGCGCGGTCTACAATTTATTCACCGCGCATAAACCGCAAACGACTTTGCCCGGAGTCATCATTTCGACTATTTCAATCGCGGTGATGTGGGTGTTGGTTGTCGGCAAGCGCAAAGCGGGGCGCGCGCTGAATTCCCTTCCCATTCTTGCGGATGCAAATTGCACGCTCGTCTGTATTTACATGTCGCTGATTCTTTTGGCTTCAAGTTTCGTTTACGAACTCACCGGCTTTGGATTTATAGACAGCATTGGCGCGCTGGGTTTGATTTACTTCTCCATCAAAGAAGGACGCGAATCTTTTGACAAAGCCAACGGTCTCGAATGCGATTGCGAAGATGACGATTGCAAATAAAAAAATATGAAGGCAGCCGATGCAACACAACCCGACCGCTTTTGGGATGGACGCTCCGCCGCGTTGG
>JAVHOY010000035.1:0-1080 GCA_036170295.1 bacterium | reverse complement strand
ATCATACAAGTCTACGATGCGTGGGCGGCGGCGCGGGTGTGGAGTTTGGCGGCGTATATCTTTTTCGCATTGCTCCTGCTTGGACGTTTGTATTTTTTGAAAAGCAAAAATATGTGGAAGACAAAGCGCGTCTTTTTCACTTCCGATGTAGAAAGCGATCTTTCGCGCGTCGCGCTGATCTCTGCGGCGGTCGTCGTTTTTGCCGCGTGGATTTTTCCCAACGTATTGAGCGGCGTCGCGCCCGCCGCAAAAGCATGGACGGAATTTACGCAACCCATTCGAGACCGACTTTCAGACGCGGTCAGCGCTTTAGATTCTCCGTACAGAGCGCCTATCAATGGCGATTTTTACGGCGCGAATTTATTTCTTGGAAGCAGCGCGCCCATCAGTGATACGCCTGTTTTTTATGTCAAGGTGGATAGCATAGAATCAATTCCCGCGCGCTATTACTGGCGCGGCAGAATTTATGATCAATACTTAAACGGACAATGGACGGATTCGCAATCAACGCGCAAAAACTTTAATCCCAAAACGGATCAACATCTGCCAAGCGAGTCAGCGAAGCGGTACGAAGCGACGGCGACGGTCACGGTAAATTTTTCAAAACAGGAATTGATGTACGCGCCCGCTGAAATCATTTGGACGGACCGCCCCGCTCAAATGATTTCTAATCCCATAAATGCTTCCGCGTTTGATGTGACCGCGTGGCTCGCTTCGCCAAACTTGGTCGCTGGGGAGAGCTATCAACTGCGCGCGCTGATCGCCAATCCCAGCGTTGCGGAGTTGCGCGGCGCGGGCGAAGAATATCCGCAATGGGTGAAAGATCGGTATCTGCAAATTCCCGCAGAGATCGAACCTCGATTAAAAAAACTCGCCGAGCGCGTGACCGCATCGAAAAAGACTCCGTATGATAAAGCGCAAGCCATCGCTGAATTTTTGCGAAACGAAATTGAATATACGACAAAGTTAACTGATTCTCCTGCCAGCGGACAAGACCCGCTGATGTGGGTTCTGTTTGAATATAAAAAAGGATTCTGCATGTATTCCGCCAGCGCCGAAGTTTTGATGTTGCGCTCGCTG
>JAVHOY010000034.1:0-4864 GCA_036170295.1 bacterium | reverse complement strand
CGCAACGATATTGTGACCGAACGCGAAACGTGGATTTTGGGCAACAAGGAAAAAAATCCCAATATGAGCGTGGCAGAAAACGCCAAAGCGATTGATCCCGGCTACGATATGATGTCGCCTGAAAAGCAGGCGGAAATTCGCGCTGAGGTGGAAACCGCGCTGGCGCTCTGGTCAACGCACGGCGAAGGCAAATGGAAATCGAAACTGCTCATCAAAGACACCATTGCCGATATTGTCTTCCAACAAACGATTACGCGCGCGCGCGAATTTGACGTGTTGGCGACTCCGAACTTGAACGGCGATTACATCTCCGACGCGCTGGCGGCGCAGGTGGGCGGCATGGGCATCGCGCCCGGAGCGAACATCAACTACTTGACGGGTCACGCGATTTTTGAAGCGACGCACGGCACCGCGCCGAAATACGCCGACCTCGATAAAGTGAATCCCGGCTCGGTGATTCTCTCCGGCGAGATGATGTTGCGTTACATGGGCTGGGGCGAAGCCGCCGACCTCGTGATGAAGGGCATGGAAGGCGCGGTTCATGCCAAGACCGTCACCTACGATTTGGCGCGCATGATGGACGGCGCCACCGAAGTCAAATGCTCCGAGTTCGGCGACGCGGTCATCAAGTGGATGGATAAGACTGCGCCTGCGGCGAAGAAAATCAAGAGTCAAAAGTCGAAAGTCGCAGTGAAGAAAGCAACAAAGAAAGTTGTTAAGAAAGTCGTTGCAAAGAAAAAAAGCAAGAAGTAAAAAAAGTCGCAAAGATTTTGTAAAGCGATTTTTAGAAAACAAAAACCCGTCTCTTGCGAGGCGGGTTTTCTGTTCACTGCTCACTGATTACTTCTTCACCCTCTTCCCCAACTCCATCATGATGAACACGATCAATCCCATAGATGCTGCGATCATAAGGTCGTAGCCGCTCAACGGCAACACTTCAAAAAAATGCGCCAGCGACGGAATGTACAATGCCGCCATTTGTAAAACGACAACCAGCGCCGCCATGCCTGCCAACAAGGGATTGCTCAACAGTCCCATTTTGAAAAGCGAATCTTTTGCGGAGCGCGAAGCCAAAGCCTGAAAGATTTGCATGAACGCCAGCGAGGCGAAGATCATCGTCTGCCACGCGGCTTGACCCGTGAAGAAATACCATGCGCCGAGACTCAACGCCAGCGCGCCGATTAATGTTCCAAGCCAAATCGTTTGAAAATTTGCGCCGTATGAATTTGGCTTGCGTTGCATCGTATCCGCTTCGGGATTCTCGGCGCTCATGCCAATTCCGAGCAAGCCGTCAATTAATACGTTAAGCCATAGCAACTGCAGCGGCAAGAGCGGCAAAGACGTTCCTAAAAACGGCGCGATTAACATCGTCAGCGCTTTGCCGATATTTCCTGCGACGCTGAAATTTATAAACTTGCGGATGTTATCGCTGACCGCGCGCCCTTCTTTCACAGCGGCGATGATGGTCGTAAAGTTATCGTCAAGCAAAACCAAATCAGACGCTTCTTTGGAAACATCCGTGCCGCTGACGCCCATCGCTATGCCGACGTCGGCTTTGCGCAACGCAGGCGCGTCGTTCACGCCGTCGCCGGTTATCGCAACGACGTGACCTTTTTTCTGCAACGCGCGCACGATTCTTAATTTATGTTCGGGCGCAATTTGCGCGAAGACGCTGACTTCATCTACAATATTTTTTAATTCATTCGATGATAGTTTTTCAATCTCTGCGCCGGTGAGAACTTTCGAATGTCTAGCGACATTCGAGTCCGTTATGCCTAATTGCCGCGCAATTTCAATCGCGGTCAGCGCGTCGTCGCTGGCGATCATCACGGGACGGATTCCTGCGGCGCGGCAGGCAATTATCGCGTCGCGCACTTCGACGCGCGGGGGATCAATCATGCCGAAGAGTCCTACAAGCGTTAGATTCTTTTCAAGGTCGGTTTCAATCGCGGCGGGAATTTCATCAAGCAAACGAAACGCGACGCCCAACACGCGCATTCCTTTTTTTGCGAGACGTTCGTTCGCGGCTTCCATTTTTAATTTCCATTCCGCGTCGAGCGGCTGCGATTTTCCCTCCACCCAAATATGACTCGCAACATCAAGCAAGCCGTCTACGCTGCCTTTGGTAAATGCGATGTAACGACGAGCGCCCACTTCAAGCCCCGCTAAAACTTCGGGATCGTATTGACCCAAATGGTGGACGGTGGTCATGCGTTTGCGTTTTGAATCGAAGGGAAGTTCCGTTGCGCGCGGAAAAGAACTGTCAAGCGATGATTTCCAATATCCCATTTTTGCGGCGGCTGCGACTAACGCGCCTTCGGTGGGATCGCCGAGCGTGTGAAAATGATCGTCGCCGGTGTCTATCAATTTTGCGTCGTTGCACAACGCGCCGCCGATGGCTGCGAGCGAAAGCGATGATTGCGCGGGCGCGCCCAATCCGCGCGTGGCGCGAAGCGATCCGCTGCGCCCGACTTCTTCGGTGAGATCAAGCGCGTGTTCGGCAATATCCAAAACGACGACGGTCATGCGGTTTTCGGTCAGCGTTCCCGTTTTATCGGAACAAATGACCGTGACCGCGCCAAGCGTGGCAACTGCGGGAAGTTTGCGAATGAGCGCTTGGCGCGTCAACATGCGTTGCGCGCCAAGCATAAGCGTAACGGCGATAACCACAGGAAAACTTTCGGGAACGACAGCGACTGCAACATTTACAAAAGTTAATAAGATATGACGCAATTCGTCGCCGCGAAAAATGCCGACGATGAAAATCAGCGCGGCAATACCCGCGCCGATGAACGCGAGATTTTTCCCCAGCGCATCAAGTTTATTTTGCAGCGGAGTTTTCTTCTGTTGCGTTTGTTGAATCAGTTCGGCGAGTTTGCCGAGTTCGGTGTTCATGCCGGTCGCAACCACAAGCCCAAGTCCGCGCCCTTGCGTGACGATGGTTCCCATGTGCGCCATGTTGCGGCGGTCGCTTAACGGAAGCGCCTGCGATAGCGCGGCGGTTTGTTTTAAAGTCGCTTCGAATTCTCCCGTGAGCGCGGCTTCTTGAATTTTTAAGTTGACCGCTTCAAGCAAACGCAAGTCAGCGGGAATGATATTTCCCGCTTCCAATTGGATAACGTCGCCCTGCGCAAGTTTGCGCGCCGAGATTTCTTTTACCGCGCCGTCGCGCAACACGCGCACTTTCGGCGCTGATATTTTTTTCAGCGCGGCAATGGTTTTCTCTGCGCGATATTCCTGAATGAATCCAAGAATTGCATGTAGCGCAACAACTGCGAGAATCAAAGTTGCGCTTTGGGTTTCGCCAAGCAAAGCCGCGATCACAGCCGCGCCGATGAGAATCAAAATCGTCGGCGCTGAAATTTGCTCCCATAAAATTTGCAAAGGAGAACGCCCGCCGCGCTCGATAATTTCATTTGCGCCGTAGCTTTCAAGCCGCGCCGCCGCTTCGGATTCAGAGAGTCCGCGCTGCGGGTTGGCGTTTAGTTTTGAGATAACTTCTTGAATTTCTGCGAGATGCCAGTTCATGATTTCATCAACGACTTGACCGCTTCCAACGGCGAGAGATTTCTCTGCGCGATATTTTCCAGCGCGTCGTCGTATTTTTTCTGCGAAACTTCCGCGCGGAAGCGCGCGATTAACTCTTCGTGAATCAGCGCGTCCAATTCCACTTCAAGCCGCGCGCGTTCTCTAACTTGCCAATCGCCGCTGCGATTCAAATGCGCCACATGTCGCGCAATCGCTTCAGCCAATTCCGCGACGCCTTTTCCTTGCGTCGAGATTGTGCGTTGAATGGGAGGAATCCATAAATCTTTTTGCGGCTCTGTTTCAGGAATTGCCGCGCTCATGCGCGTCCCGTGATGTTGAAAAATTCGCTGCGTCGGGTGCGCGAGTTCAAGCATAGATTTCAACGCCTTCTCGGTATTTTCCACGCCCGGATGATCGGCTTTGTTGATGACGAGAATATCCGCGATTTCAAGGATGCCCGCTTTGATGGCTTGAATATCGTCGCCCATGCCGGGCGCTTCGACGACCAATGTCGTGTGAGCCAGCCGCGCCACATCCACTTCGCTTTGCCCCGCGCCGACGGTTTCAATAATGACGACGTCAAAACCTGCCGCGTCAAAAACCTGCGCCATGTTCGCCGTAGATTTTGCCAAGCCGCCCAACGATCCGCGCGAAGCCATCGAGCGAATGAAGACTCCCGCGTCGCCTGAAAGATCGCGCATCCGCACACGGTCGCCCAACACCGCTCCGCCCGTAAAAGGACTCGACGGGTCAACGGCGATAATGGCGATGCGTTTCTTTTCCACTTTGCGATAATGCAGCGCGAGTTGATTCACCAGCGATGATTTGCCTGTGCCGGGCGCGCCCGTCACGCCGATGAGATGCGCTTTGCCTGTGTGCGGAAATAATTCAATTAACGCCGCGCGCGATTCGGATGAATCATTTTCAACCTGCGTGAGCAAGCGCGATAGGGCGAGTCGCTCGCCATTGAGAATCGATTGTGTGTAAGTCATGGAAGATTAATGGAGTTCGGAAACGTTAAAGATTATTCTTAAATTTACTGCCGTACAAAATCTTTTTTGGACGCTGAAAAACGCTGATTTCGCTGATAGAAAAAAGAAGTCAGCGTTTTCTGCGTTCATCAGCGTCCCAATTTTAAAATGTATGGCGCAAAAATCACAGAAGAAAACCTTTATGAATCTCTTCAAAATTATCCCGCTACCGACATTCTTACGTCGCGGATAATATCTTCAGTGGACGCGCCGGGACCGTACACGCCCGCCACGCCCATTTCTTTTAATTTGTCAAAATCTTCATCGGCGGAATCATTCCCGATGAAGATTTAGTCAAATTAAAA
>JAVHOY010000033.1:0-4867 GCA_036170295.1 bacterium | reverse complement strand
TTTATTTTTTAGACAGAATCTCAATGTAATCTTGCGTAACCACTTCGGCAGAGTCAACGCCCAGCAAGTTTAATAATTTGTGAGTTAATTCCGCTTTGAGTTCCGCGTCGGTGCGGCTCCAAGTGCGGCTCTTGATTTCAAGGAAAGAGCCCATCTCTGGCTGTTTGACACGATCAAGATTGACGAAAAATTCGATCTCTTTATATTTGATGTGCCAGCGCAGGCGGTCTTTTTCAATAGAGATCGCTTGCGCGGGTTTGAAATATTCGCGGTAGAAGCGCAAGGTATGCGCGGCGGGCGCAAGGAAGCGACTGCGCGAGAGCAACACGTTATGCCCAATCTCGCCTTCGCGTTTTTGACCGATCAAAGTCAGACGCGAGCGCACGCTTTCCGATTCGCCTTTCTCGTTGATGAGGCTGTCTTCGCGGAAACGCAACCGCCCTTGCGCGGGATCGTCAAACATGAAGTATTCGTCGTATTGATGATAATGTTTGTACGCGGTGATTTCAATTTCAGGACGCTTCATTTTTTCGACCAACGCATTGGGTTCTGCAACTTTGACCTTGACCTGCGCTTCAAAAGATTCCTGTTCCATTGAGCCGCCCAGCGCGATCAACTTTGAAAGCGCCGACTGTTCGCGCTCGATCAAAAATTTATCTATCTTTTGCGCCAGTTCGCGCGCCTGCTTTAATAATTCCGCTTCGTTCAACGTCAGCAAGTTATGATCGCGCATCAACCATTTTCCGTTCACCATCACATCGCTGACGTCGGTGGATTTTGAAGCGAAGACAAGTTGAGAGTACGCATTATTTGGATCGCGGCGGAAGCGCGGCGAGTTATGCACGGGCGACGTGTCCACAAGAATTAAGTCGGCGCGTTTTCCCGCTTCAAGCGAGCCGGTGATATCTCCAATATGAAGCGCTTGCGCGCCCATGCGCGTCGCCATCAACATGGCAGTCGCGGCGGGAACAACGGTCGGGTCGCTGGAAGACGCTTTCGCAATGAACGAAGCGAGGCGCACTTCTTCAAACATATCAAGGTCGTTGTTAGACGCGGGACCATCTGTGCCAATGCCGACGTTCAAACCGACTTCAAGCATTTTCTGCACGGGAGCGAATCCCGAAGCGAGTTTGAGATTTGAAGATGGATTATGCGCGACGCCCGCGTTCGCATGAAGCAGCGTGCGTATTTCGCCGATGTCAATGTGAACGCAATGCGCGGCAATGACTTTGGCTTCGAGCAATCCCTGTTTTTTGACATACGGCACAACAGGCATACCCTGCTCGTTACGCATGGTCTCCACTTCAAACGCGGTTTCAGAAATATGAATATGCAACGGAACATCGAACTCTTTGGCGAGGTCGGCGCAAGCGCGCAAAATTTCAGGCGTGGTGGAGTACGGCGCGTGCGGCGCGACTGCGGGGACAATCAACGCGTGACCTTTCCACTTTTTGATAAACTCGCGCGCCATCGCCAGCGAGTCTTCATACGAAGGCGCATCGGGCGCGGGATATTTCATCACGCTTTGACCGCAGACTGCGCGCATCCCGGCGTCGGCTGCGGCTTGCGCGATATGGTCTTCAAAAAAATACATGTCGTTGAAAGTCGTTACGCCGCTGCGGATTTGTTCGGCGCAGGCGAGCAGCGTTCCGAGCCGCACAAATTCGGGCGTGACAAATTCGCGCTCAACGGGCAGCATGTAACCCATCAGCCAAACGTCGAGGCGCAAGTCATCGGCAAGTCCGCGCAACAGAGTCATCGGGACGTGCGTATGCGCGTTGACCAGTCCGGGCATGAGAACTTTTCCGCCGCAGTCAATCGTTTCATCCGCTGAATATGCTTTAACGATTTCGTCTTGCTTCCCAACCGCCACGATCTTGTCATCTTGGACGGCAAGCGCGCCGAGGTCGTATTGATTTAATTTTTCGTCCATCGTCAGAACGACAGCGTTCGTGAAGAGTGTGTTTACTTTTATCATTCATGCTCCTTTTTGATTCAGCGATTCCAATTCAACAAAATATTTAGCGCTTTTACATTTTCATTGAAGTCGGTGTATTTATGCGTGGAGAGTTCCATATCCACTGCAACCGCGCCGAGTTCGACGGCGTAATCGGCGAGTGTGCCTGTGTATTTGCAGCCTGTCTCAATCGGCGGATAAGGATAACCTGTTGCCTTCGCCAATGCCTTTGCAAATGCAATTGATTTTTTCTCCCAGGGTTCGCCGCCGGGGAAAACCCCCAGCGCGGCGCTGTGATAGCTGATCAGCGTTTCGATTTTATGCGTTTGCAAAAAGCCCATCAACGCGCGCGTTTCAGGTTCGGATGCGGCGTATGTTCCGCCGCTGGTGGGACCGTAATTCCAGCAGCCGTCGCGATTCCAAGTCGCCGACCAATTGGTAGGGAAGTTGCGATTCAAGTCCACGCCATGATCGTTGACGCGCCCGTCAATATCATGAACGCGCGCGTCGCCGTCGGGATTTAAATCGCGCAAAACATAAAGCGTCGCGTCGTCGGGAATCACATCGGGATTTTGATTGATATATTTCAGCAGTTCATCCGCCAGCGCGATGGTGTTCCATTCATAGCCGCCGTGAATTCCCGCGACAAACATGCGTTGATGCGCGCCGTGTCCAAACGTATACACTTCAATCGGTCGCCCCGCAACGGAATATCCAATGTTCAGCGGGAGCGTTGCGCCGCCCAGCACAAAGGTTGTGGGCGTTTCAATCACCATCCGCGTCGCCAGCGGATTTGGCGTAACGGTAGGCAAATAATACACGCCCAATGTCGGCGTGGATGTCGCAAAAATTTGATTAACAACCAGCGGCGAAGATTCCGCTTGCGGCGCGGCGAAGACAGGCTTCAACGCAAAGTATGCAACCGCCACCAGCGCAATGCCGCCAACGCCCGCGACGTTTAACATCCAAGTGATGGCGAGCCAAATTGAATCATCTTTGCGGCGGCGGACGGGCATTTATTTTCTTCCTTTTAGTATGTATATAGGTAATAGCAATTGGACGCTGACAAACGCAGATTTTTTTCTTATCAGCGTTTATCGCGTCCCATAGATTTTTCTGTGGCGAGAAAACAACGCGACATAAATGTCGCGCTACATTTCCTCAACGGTCATACGCAGCCAGTTGAGCGCGAGATTCAGCGCCCAACGCGGAAGCGCGCGCGGCGAACCGCCGTACATGATGCGATGCGTCTTCTCGCCGTGCGGGGTGATCAACGCCATTTCGGCGGCGCGTTCTTCGGGATATAAAGCCACGCCAAGCGCAAGGTCTACGCCTTCGGCGAATTTAATTTGACGCAGAGAGTCCATCAACGCGACGGGAGTCAACTTTGAGCGTAGAACGGTGCGCGGAATTTTGCGGGCGAGGATTCCATCAAGGTCAGATTCTATGGCGGCGAGAGTTAATCCGCGTTTGGAAATCAAATCGAGAGTCACCGCTTCGAGTTTATCTTCATCCACGCCGAAGACAACTTTGCCGAGTCTTTCGCGCGCTTGCAATTCAACTTCCGCGATCATGCGATTCGCTTCATCTTCATTTTTTGCTTTCGCAGCGATGCGAATATCCACCACGCCCGTATGCGCGGCAAGCCCAACGGTAGGATTGCTCAGCCGTTCAAGGTCGGCGATTTTTTCGTCAATCATGCCTTCGCCAAGTCCGGCGCAATGCAACACGCGGACTTTGATGACTTCATTAAGATTAAATCTTTTTTGAAGATACGGAATGATTGACTCGCGCAGGACGTGTTCCATTTCAAGCGGAACGCCGGGCAATGAAATCACAACCCTCACCCCTAGTCCCTCTCCCGCGGGGAGAGGGGAATGTTGTTCCACAATAAAACACGGCGCGGTGCCGACGGGATTTTTTACGCCGATAGCGCCTTGCGGAACATACGCCTGCTGCTTTTGATTTTCAGACGGCTTGCGCCCATAACGCGCGATGGTTTCAACCACTTGATTCCATAAGTCTTCGCGGAATTCGGTTTCAACGCCCAGCGCTTTTGCAACCGCTTCGCGCGTGGGGTCGTCCACCGTAGGACCCAGCCCACCGGTGGTGATGACAATATCGGCGCGCCGCATAGAATCGCGGATGGCGCTGGCGATGCGTTCGACATTATCGCCTATGGTGACGGTGCGATACAAGTCAATACCGAGTCCGCGAAAATTACGCGCGATGTAACGCGTGTTGGTGTCCACAATTTCGCCGAGCAATATTTCTGTTCCAATGGTGATAATTTCCGCTGACGTCATTTTATGTCTCGCATAAATTTTATGTGTTCTTCATCCTTTGCGCTTACTCAAGCCACATTGTACTCTTGAATCAAACGTCCTCTTTTTACAAGAGGTCTATTTAGAAAGCCCGTCTATGATTTCCTGTCTGTGGTTTCGATAATCGCGGATGAGCGAATCAACGCAGCGAGCGATGGTTGCGGGGTCGCCGCGATAATGGACGATACCCGTATCCAATTCCCATTCGCTTTCGTCTATGCTTTTCAGGTAAGCGACTAAAACGCTGTGAGTCGCGGCGATCTCTTTCAATAAAGATGCGCGCTCTGTGGATGAGAATTGTTCAAGGAATCTTGCGTTAATTTTTCGATAATCGTTCGCGCCGTCGTAAAAATAAAAAGGCTCCGCGCCCTCGCGCAAGGCGCTGCAACCCGCCAATGTAATTCGATTCCAGCCGATAAAGTGCGCCGCAATATCGCGCGGGGTCCAATCGCCAAGCGAGCCGAAAAAATTTTCAGCGGAAAGATTTTGCAAGGTCTCCATAAAGGCTAAATAAGCTGCATTAAGGTCGGTAAGTTGTTTTTCACGGGAAGCAAACATGGTTTCTCCTATCTAATTTTCTGAATTA
>JAVHOY010000032.1:9672-20949 GCA_036170295.1 bacterium | reverse complement strand
CGCGCCGCCCCCAAGCCCGCTGCGCGTCCGCTGGCAAAACAGGCGGTCAGCAAATATCCGCCGGTGGGCGCTTCCCAATCGAGCATTCTCCCGCGCAAAAAATGAAGCCCGATTCTTTTGAGTCGGGCTTCATTTCTATGACTGCGGCGCTTCGCCAAATGCGATCACCACAATATGTTGATTCAAAAACTTGGGAGCCGCGCCTTCGACGGGAACGACTTGACCCAATGTATAACCGCCCGCAATGGGAACGTTTGCGCCCAAAATTTCTTGTATGGCGGCAATCTCAGCGCCGGGCTGCGCTTTGAGCAATAATTGCCAAGCGACATCCACAAGCGCCAATACGAACACGGGCTTGACGTCTCCAAGCTGCAGTAAAGCGTCTTGCGCGGCTTGTCGCGCAGCGCGCTCACATGCCGCGCGGCTGCCCACTAAAAGATAAGCGTCAATGCCGTCGCGGATGGGCGCGTTCATGCGGAAGCTGCCGTCCGCCTCGACGCGAATAGGAGCTCGCACAACGATCTCTTCGCCTTGCTCAACGCCAAGCGGATATAAACGCGCCAGATAATTCAATGGCGGGAATGCCCAATCGCGCGCGGGATGCCCGAACAGTTCCGCGTAAGTTTCAGATGCGGGACGGCTATCTAACGTCCGCAACCAAAATCCGCGCGAACGCGTTACGCGAAATAAACTCCCGACCGGACTCCAACCGTGAGCGTATCCAATTCCCATTTTGAGATTTCCGCGCATGAACGCCGCGCTCAATCCGCCTGCGCCTGATTGAGCGCTTGCCATTTGATAAGTGACGCCTGTATGCAAGTCGCCGCCAGAAAGCGCGCCCACGATTTGCAGACCGGGAGTCAGCGCATTGCAAAACTGCTCGGCGTCGCCATTAAATCCATCCGCGAAGAAAAGCAGCGATTGGCGCTCGACGCGCGCGGCGGCGTGTTGCGAAACTTTCGTCGCGGTGTCGCGTCCCGATTGCGCGTACCCCGGCAGCCACATCGTATCGGCTTGGAAGTCGCCGCTTAAGAGCGCCACGACCACAGAATGCGGATGATACCCTTCATGCGTAAATCCAGCGGAGGAACTAAAACCGATCATGGGCGTTTCGCCTAAAAGACTGGAGACGCCGCTTAATACTTCGCGCGCTTGATACTGATGCGAAGCGATCACAATGGCGAAGTTGGGAACATTTACGCCCAAGCGATTCAAGGCGTGGTGCGCGGCTTGCAAACCTGCCTCGCGCCCATCTAACGCTTGCGCTGTTCCTACGGATACGGTCAATGCCATAACGCCTCGCTATTCTTCCGCGACTGGAATGGTAATGTGAAATGTAGTGCCGGCGCGGAATTCGCTTTCAAACCAAATTTTTCCGCCTTGCAATTCGATCAAACTTTTGGTGATGTTCAATCCCAAGCCTGTGCCGGGAGATTTGCGCGCTTCGGCGTCGTCGGAACGGAAAAATTTCTGGAAGAGTTTTTTCTGATCTTCAGGAGTCATCCCCAACCCGTTATCTTTTACCCAGATGTGAATGACGCGCTCCGCGCCTTCGGCGTCCCAGATGTTTTTACTTTCCTCCGCGCCAATCTGCAAAATGCCGCCTTCGGGCGTGTATTTATATGAATTGCTGAGCAGGTTCACCAACACTTGAATCACGCGGATACGGTCAGCCCACATCGGCGGAAGTTTTGTCTCAGGCAGCAATACTTCAAGCGTTTGTTTCTTTTCTTCAATTTGGCGTTTAAGCGAGCGAACGGTTTCGTCCACCACAGCCGCAACGTCGGTTGCTTTATAGTCGAGGCGCAAGCGTCCAGCCTCAATTTTGGAATTGTCGTTAAGATCTGAAACCAGCGTGGACATGCGCTCGGTGTTGGTCTTGATGGTATTCAAAAAGTTGGTTTGCATTTCGTTGATCGGACCGACCGCCCCAGCCGCCATTAAGTCGGTGTAGCCTTTGATGGAAGTCATCGGGTTCTTGAGTTCGTGCGCTACGAACGCGACGAAATCGCTCTTGGCGATGTTTGCGCGCTGGACTTCGCCGTACAGTTGCGCGTTTGAAATCGCAATGGCGGCATGGTCGGTGAGGCGCGTAAAGAAGTCAAGGTCTACCAGCGAATCGCTGGAACTTTCAAGATGCAGCAAGCCGATCACGGTAGATTCGCGGCGAATAGGGATGACGATCTGCGTATGCGCGGCGGCTAATAATTTTTCTTTAGAAGCGATCACGGTTAATCGTTGCGGTTGTCCTGTCTGGACGCAGAGCGCCATTGCGGACAATTCCACTTTCATGGGTTGAGCAAATAGGCTTGCCGTTTTTTCGTCAAAGCCTTGATGCGCCATGACGCGCAGTTTGTTTTCTTCCAACATGCCGATCAAGCCGACTTCTGCGCCCGATTGACGCAGCGCCCATTCGAGCGTGATGCGCATGGCGCGATCCATTTCGAGGCTGGCGTTCAACTCGCGGTCAATGCGCTGCATGACGGAAAGTTCTTCGACGCGCGCGGCGAGCTCTTGATCGGTTAAGGTATACAAGCGCGCATTTTCAATGGCAACGGCAGCCTGACCCGCAAAGGCAGTCAACAAGGTTTGATCGTCTTTCACGAAGGGCAATCCGTCGCGGCGGTTGATGACTTCGACGACGCCGATCACGCGGTCTTTGACTTGCAGAGGCGCCGCCATTAATGAGCGGCTGACGAAACCCGTTTGCTGGTCAATGCCGCTGAAGCGGGTGTTGGAACGTTGTTTTTCGTTTTCGATCAACGGCTGCTGCATTTGTACGGCGCGTCCAACGATGCCTGTGCCGGGCGGCAAGCGTTGCCCCACTAAATTGGCGGCGACGGGTCCCACGGTCACCTTAAAGACCAGTTCGCCCGTTTGTTCGTCCACAAGGAATAAACTGCCAGCTTCGCAATTCAAAATGCCGACAGCGTTTTCAAGAATATTTTGAAGCAACGGTCCAATCTCAAGCGTGGAAGTGAGCTGGCGCGTGATTTCGTTCAAAGTGGAAAGCTGACGCGCGCGTTGTTGCGTCTCTTCGAGCAGACGCGCTTTGACAATCGCGCCTGCGGTTTGATCCGCGATGGCTTGCAGTAAGTCAATTTGTCCGCGTGTGTAAACGGTGGCGCCGTCGCCGCTGCCGACGCTCAATGCGCCGATAGATTGCGCGCCTGAGTTGAGCGGCACACCCATCCATGCAAAGATATTTTCCAGCACGGGCGTAAGGTTGCGCGCCTGACATTCGCGGATGTAATCTTGCGTGTTGATCTGTCGGCTTTTTACAATGACTTCGGGGCTAAGCCCTGTGTTGACTGCGAAGGGCAGGTTCTCGCGCTCGGCGATGCGTTCGCTGTTTTCAACGCAAAAGCCGTAATAATAGTAATCGCTGGCTTCGTTGTAAAGCGTAATGTGAAAGTGCGAGATGGGAATGATTTGCGCGGTTTGGGCGTAGATGAGTTCTAATATGTCGTCGAAAGATAAGGTGACGTTTACGCCTTGAGAAACGCGGGTCAATGCGTTCATCTCTTGGATGCGGCGCTCAAGGTTGGCGACGGTCTGCACGCGCTCAATGGCGACAGAGGCTTGGTCGCAGATGTTTTCAAGGAAGCGCAAATCGCGCGGCGTGTAAGGTTGCCCGGATAAACGCGGACCTAAAGCCAGCCAGCCGTTTGAGCGTTCCTTGCCGGGCAAGGCTACGAATAAGCGCGCGCCAAGCAAAGTAAGACGCGATTGCTCGGATAACAGGGATTCGGGCAACGCTTCAATGTTGTCAAGATACAAGGGCAGATTTTCTTTCTGAAAATATTTAGCAAACGCGCTGGCTGCGGTAAAGCGGATATCGCTTGTCGGGTGGCGATCATTGCCGGGCAAGGCGGAGAAGAAATCGTTGAGGGCGTCGTATGTGTAAACGTGCATCTGACTGGGAATCAGAGTGGTCGCGATTTGCTCGCGCAGGATCGTTCCGATGGCGTTGAGGTCTAGCGTGGTGGTCAGGCGGTGCGAGAAATCTTGCAGTTGTTCGGCAAAGGCTCGTTCCCCGCGAAAGAACATGGTATCCACAAGACTTTGTAAGCGCGCGCGAATCGGTTCAAGCGCCAGAGCGATCGCAAAAATATACGCGCCAACCAGATACGCATTATTTACGGCGATGGCGGAATTGAAAAGAATTCCTGCGCCCGCGACCAGCAAGGCGTATCCGCCGACGACGAGCGTTGTCAGCAGAATGTACATCACGCCGCGACGCACAAGGTTGTCGGTGCGTAAAAAGCGGAAGCGCAAAATGGTGTAGCCGATGGTTAATGGAAATATAGCGATGGGCAAAAACAGGTAGGGCGAAAAATTACTCGGAATAAACGCCCCAATGATGAGCCAAATAATCAAAGGGATAAACGCCAACAGCGCGCCGATCAAAATAGCGCGCGCCTGCGTTTTTACAACGGGAGACGGCGCGTAAATGGCTTGATAAAAATTCATCGAAATATAAAACAAGCCGCTCAACGCAATAAAGCCGTAGATGGATTGCCAGCTGCGAATATACGCCGTTGGGGCTCCGAAGTTAAACAAAGTTGGAAAAGCGAAAAACGCAAGCGCAATGCCGATGGCAACTCCGCTCCAGCGCAAATAGGGATGATTAATCACAATGCGCGGCTCGGTCGGGAAGACCAGCGCAAGTTCGAAGATTGCGCCGCCCGCAATCGCGCACGACAAAGTCCAAAGCGCCGTAAATTCGTGAGTGGTGGTTAAGTTAAAGTATGCGCCCGTCACAATCGCCAACGACGATGTGAACAGGGAAAAAGCGCGCCCGGCAGGTTCGTTGCGCCGCAAGCCAAATATCCATAAACTGGCGGCAAGAAAAATTGCGCTTAAAATAGAGGGAATCACAAAATAAACGGTTTGACTGGACGTTGGAAAATTGTATAAAGTTACGCCGATGTTGCGATCTTTCCCGCTAACGGGATGCACTGTAACAGAGACGTTTTCGCCGGGAAAATGTCCGCGCAAAATGGATTGAATTTCAGAAGCGCTTTGAACTTTTATCCCGTCAATGGCGACTAATTGATCCCCAACGACCACCTGACGATACAAAGCCCACTCAGGGCTGGGCGCGCTGGGACCCGTGCCGTTGAATACAAGCGTATGCTCGTAAAACGCCCCAAGGAAAGGTTGTCGTATCCAGAGGGTTGCAAGAATCAGCCCCAATATGAACGTCAGAACCGCTGTGATCTGATACAAAACCAATATCCATTGCAGGATATTCGTAATTACAACGCGATAATGATAGAAAGCATTTTGTATATTTCGTTGCATACTTTGCGCCGTCATAGTGAGCGAATTGTACTCTACATCCCCGCCGTCGGTATATGCTACTTTCATAACAAAGAAAGCATAAAACAAAATCCCGTCAGCGCCTGACGGGATTTTGAAGGGTCGCTAAATATCCAAATTGCGGACGCTCTTCGCATGGGTTTGGATGAACTTCTTGCGCGGGTCTACCGCGTCGCCCATGAGCATATCGAAGGTGCGATCCGCTTCGGCGGCGTCTTCCACTCCGACGAGCAACAGCGTGCGATTTTCTGGATTCATCGTCGTTTCCCATAATTGATCGGGGTTCATTTCGCCGAGACCTTTATAGCGCTGCATTGCCACTTTATCTCCGCCGCCCAAATCTTTAAGCGCCTTGTCTTTTTCCTTATCGCTATAGACATACTTGACTTGATTTTTGTACGCCATGCGATAAAGCGGAGGCTGAGCAATATAAAGATGACTGCCCTCAATGAGTTGCGGCATGTAGCGGAAGAAAAACGTGAGCAGCAGTGTGCGGATGTGACTGCCGTCCACGTCGGCGTCGGTCATGATAATCACATGCCCATAGCGCAACCCATCAATCTCAAAGTTATCGCCAACGCCCGTGCCTAACGCCGAGATAAGCGAACGGACTTCGTTGTTGCCAAGAATTTTATCGAGGCGCGCGCGTTCGGTGTTGAGGATTTTGCCGCGCAACGGAAGGATCGCTTGAAAGTGGCGGTCGCGTCCTTGCTTGGCTGAGCCGCCCGCGCTGTCGCCTTCGACGATGTACAACTCGGTTTTGGAAGAATCTCGCTCGGAGCAATCCGCCAACTTGCCGGGCAGAGTTAACGACTCCAACGCAGACTTGCGGATGACGAGATCGCGCGCCTTACGCGCCGCGTCTCTCGCGCGCGCGGAAGTAAGACATTTGGCGATGATCGCTTTCGCCGCTTGCGGATTCTCTTCGAGGAAAACGCTAAACGCTTCGCCCACCGCTTGCGTGACGTATGTCTGCACTTCGGGATTCATCAACTTGACTTTGGTCTGCGATTCAAATTGCGGGTTCGGATGTTTAACCGAAACGATCGCGGTGAGTCCTTCGCGGGTGTCGTCGCCTGAAAAATTCGGGTCGGCGTCTTTGATCAAACCGTTCTTGCGCGCGTAATCGTTCACCACGCGCGTCAGCGAAGAACGCAAGCCCGTGAGATGTGTGCCGCCGTCAATCGTGTTGATGGTGTTCGCAAACGAATAGACTGACTCGGTATAGGAATCTGTGTATTGAATCGCGGCTTCTACGCCAATGCCTTCGATTTCTTTTTCAACATAAACAACGGGATGTAAATTTTCGCGATTGCGATTTAAGTAACGGACAAAGGAAGTCAATCCGCCTTCAAAATAGAAGGTCATTTCGCGGTCGTTGCGCTCGTCCACAAATTTGAGAGTCACGCCGCGCGTCACAAACGACATTTCGCGGAAGCGTTGAATGAGCGTGTCAAAACGGAAATCAAGATCTTCCGTAAAAATCTGTTTGTCAAATTTGAAGGTTTGTTTGGTGCCAGTCTCATCCTTGCCGACTTTGCCGATTTGTTTGATTGCGCCTTGCGGTACGCCGCGTTTATATTCCTGCCGCCAAAGTTTGCCGTCGCGTTTGACTTCAGTCGTCATCCATTCGGAAAGCGCGTTGACCGCGCTGACGCCTACGCCATGCAAACCGCCGGAGACTTTATAACCGCCGCCGCCAAATTTGCCGCCCGCGCCGATGACCGTCATCACTACGTCAACGGTTTCCATCGGTTTTCCATTCGCGTCTTTTTTGCTGGGATGCGGACCGACGGGAATGCCGCGTCCGTTATCCTCAACCGTCACGCTGCTGTCGGCGTGGATGGCGATATTGATAGACGTGCAAAAACCCGCCAGCGCTTCGTCAATGGCGTTATCAACCACTTCGTAAACCAAGTGATGCAAAGCTTTAATATCCGTGCCGCCCACATACATACCCGGGCGCTTGCGGACATGCTCAATGCCTTCCAGCGCTTGAATAGAACCTACGTCGTATTTTTCTTCAGCCACAAAAACCTCCAAATCTTCGACCTAATTACTAATTACCTATTTGCCAATTACTAATTTACCTGCTTACTCTTCATCTTTTCAATCATCAATTGCAGCCAGATGTTCATATCGCGGTAATAAATAAAACTGCTCGCCAGTAAAGCCGTCGTGACAAAAGAATGTCCAAAGATGCCGAGCAGCGTCGCCCATGAATCTGTCGGCGGGACGTTCCATAAAAAGTTCAAACCGACCGCGAGCAGGAAGACGGTCAACACGAACATACTGCTGGTGGGCAGCGTAAAGCGCGTCATCTGCAAACTGCTGAGCATGGACGCGAACGCATTTTGTTTCTTAAGGAAAACGCCGTGCGACCAAAAGTACAAAGGCACAATCGCCCACATCGAAGCCAGACTAAGAAACAGCACAAAGAGCTCCGCGATGAACTGGCTTAGTTGATACAAAATCGCAAGCAAGATCAAGAACGATATTGCGATGATTGCGGCAATGATTCCCCACGAGATTGAGAGGAGCATAGTTTGCGCGATCGCGCGCGGAACGTCAATCTGCTCGTCTTCGCTGTTGAGCGTCAGCCGCGCCACGCTGCGGAAGTACAGCCCGCCGCCAATCCATCCAACAAGAGTCAGCAGAAATATCCAACCGAATAAATTGACCGCGCTCACTTGTAAAATGGCGGGAGTCCCCAGCGGACTTTTTGTTTCTTGGAAAAATTGTAAACTCGAAATTCCAATCGGCAGGGCGCGCAATAACCAGAACAGGTTGATATTCGGAATTGTCGTTTGATACCAATCCAGCGCGCGCTGAATATCTGCGGCAGAGATTCCGCCGCCTTGCCAAATCGAGATCATGTCGCTTTTGATTGAATCAAACAGCGCGTCCATACGCAAGCGCGGACCAAGCCATAAAAACAGGTTTAACAACAAGGGGAAAATAATCGCCGTGATGTGCATGGCGATTGCGTCAAAGCCCGCCTTGATGGAATTGATAATGCCCGGCGGGGGCGGCAGATTTTCTATGCGCGAGACTTCCATAACGGGGCGATTCTACCATACCCCCGCTTGCGCTTACGCGCCCTCACAAGGTACAATCTTTTCATGCAAGCGAACCGTTCCTACCTGCCATTGACTGACCGCGTGGGCGTTTTATTAGCGTCTGTCTTATTGGCTTTTGCGCTGACGCGCTTGATTCAATCCCCGCATTTAATTTTGACCATTGCCCTGCCCGGCTTTTACTTCGCCTATCCGCTTACGCTTGGAACAGGCATGACCATCCTCGCAGCGGCGCTCAGCGCGACGGGCATGAACTGGCTGATCCGCGATTCGTTTGACGCGAAGCCGACTCTCGAACATCTTATGTTGCCGACCTTAACGACCTTTGCGCTGGGCGCGTTTTTGACATTGCTATCCAACGGCATAGCGTGGTGGGCGGGACTTGCCTTTAGCGCGATTCTGCTCACGGGAGTTTTCCTCGCCGAGCGCATTACCATTGATCCATCTACGCCGATGTATGGATTTGCGCGCGCGGGCTTGACCGCCCTGTCGTACGCGCTTTTTCTAATGACCGCAGTTTCGCTGCGCTTTGCGGGCATGCGGATGTTTTTGCTTGTCCCGATTATTTTTCTCGTTTCAAGTTTGATCAGCTTACGCATTCTGCATCTTGACGGCTCTGACCGCTGGGACTTCTCTTGGGCGATTGGCATTGGCATTGTCTGTATGCAAATCAGCGCGGGATTGCATTACTGGCAATTAACGCCCTTGCAATTTGGCATTGCGCTCACGGGTCCGCTTTACGCGCTGACTATGTTCTCCGCCAGCCTCGCGGAAAATATTCCCATACGCCGCGCAGTTATTTCTCCCGCGTTCATTGTCGGGCTGGCGTGGATCTCGGCGATATTTTTACGCTGATGACTGACGACTCCGCTGTAAAAATTTTTTTGTCGTGAAGTCGCTAGGAATTAATTTTTTTCGCACAACCTCTGCCACTCTTCAATAGATAACGTCTCTGCGCGGCGCATGAAATCAATGCCGCAAGAAGCGAGCAGCGCTTCGGATTCTTTTGTGGAAATTTGCAGTCCCGACGCAAGCGAGTTGCGCAGCGTTTTACGCTTTTGACCAAATCCCGCTTTGGTAAATTTGAAGAAGGTCTTAAGCGTTTCTTGCGGAACGAGCGGCTCTTTGTAAATATCAATTCGTAAAATTGCGGAGTCCACTTTGGGGGCGGGATGAAATGCGCTGGCGGGAATCTTCGCGGCGATGCTGGGCTTTCCATACACTTGCACACTTAAGGCTAATAGACTTAAATCCCCCGCGCTGGCGCAGATGCGTTCCGCGACTTCTTTTTGGATGGTGAGTATCACGCGGCGCGGTTTGACTTCGCTTTCAAGCAAATGTCGAATCACAGCGGAAGTAATGTAATAAGGAATATTCGCAACGACGAGATAATCGGGCGTGTTGATGAGTTGCGAAATGGGCGTCTTAAGAATATCGCCATGAACTACGCGGACGTTTTTGTATGGGGCAAGAGTCGCTTTGAGCGGCGGCAGCAGTTCCATGTCAAGTTCTATCGCGGTCACTTGACGAGCAGAGACAGCAAGGTAGCGCGTTAAACTTCCGAGACCGGGACCAATTTCGAGGACGGTATCCTCCGCTTGAATATCGGCAGTGAGCGCGATTTTTTCCAGCGCGGATTCGTCTTGCAAAAAATTTTGCCCAAGACTTTTATCGGCGCGCAAGCCGAATCTTTTTAGCGTGGTTTCAGCGTTGAGTTGGGGAATATTTTTATATGGGTTCATTCGCAAACGACTCCCGTTGTTTCCTTTTCAATGGACGCAGCGGGGGGCCAGGTCCCCGCTTGAAATTGCGCGACGTAATCGCGCAGGATTTTGAAATCTACATCCCAAATGAATGTGCCTTTAGGATTGTGATTGTACACGTCGGGAACTTTTAGCGTCGGCTTAAATAACTCTTCTGGAAAACTGGCGAAGGTAATATTTTCAGGGCGCAATTTTGTTCCAACGCAGGCGAGCTGCGTAATTTGTTCGGGCGTGAAATCGGTGCGGATGTTGTCTTGAAACGACGCGATTAAATCAGGAATTTTTGTAACTACGCTGGGACTGAGAATTTTTTTTCGCAGCGCGCACAAAACGCGGTTTTGATTGTTGGCGCGTTCAAACACGCCTTCTTCGCGATTGCGCGCAACTTTGAGCGCGCCCGCGCCGTCGAGATGATTCGCGCCGATGGGCAACCCGGTATTTTTTGCCGTCGCTTCATCGGCGACGTTAAGGTCAATGCCGTCCACCGCGTTGACGATGTTTTCAAACGTCCGCATATTGACTGCGACGTAATGATCGGAGTGCACACCGAAATTGATGTTGAGCGTCAGCGCCAGCAAACCGGGTCCCGCGCTTGGGTCGTCCCAATAATGAAAGCCGTCGCCGGGTTGACCGAATAAATACGCTTGATTTAATTTGCCGTGATCTATGCCGTTAAGATTATCCGCGATGTATGGAATCTCGACCCAAAGATCGCGCGGAAATTCGAGGATGGCGATGCGCGGCGTTTTGAAGTCCACGCGAACAATGCGCATCACATCCGCCAGACCATAGATGTACGCGTCTTTGCGCGAGTCCGCGCCGATGGCGAGAATGTTCATCACGTCGGGTCCGTTGCATGATGGCTCGATGGTATTTGTCGGCGGCGCGGCGACTGTCGGCGCAAGCGTTACCGCGCCAAGTTGTATTCCCGCTGTCGGAGTCCATGTGGGCGGCAGAGCGATGGGCGTGTATGCGTACGCGGGCAGCGCAGCGCCAAGCGGAATTTGCGCGAAGGTTTGATAAGTTTGATACGCGTAAATTCCCGCTGCAGAAAAAAGTCCGCAGGCGAGGAGCGATAGAAGGACGAGAATGTTTTTTTGTTTTCGGGTCAT
>JAVHOY010000032.1:7016-9572 GCA_036170295.1 bacterium | reverse complement strand
GGCGCGGGCGCGAGAAAATAAACCGTTACCCAGCCGGTTATATCAATCATTTTGCCGTCGTCAAAGCCCAGATCAATCCATTTGGTGCGCGGCACGCCAAACGCGGATTCAATAATCGGACCGCCGCCTGTATCGCCAATCGTCGCAGTCCCATAACCGGGGATGTAAACTCTCATGCCCGCGAGATAACTATAAATGGAATAATCCACCGCCACAATGCCGTAGCCTGCGCGCGCTCCGCTTGCCGTGCCGTACGAACATCCGCCCGTACCCGAAGCGCACGGCGAATATACCGTCGCGTACATTTGAGTTGCAAGCCAATAATCCTGTCCATTTAATTGCATCACCACAATTTGCGAACCGCTTTTCACAATTTGCTTTTGCGGTTCGCTCATTACGGTTTTATTTTCCGTTATGCGGCTGACCTCTTTTCCATCTTCATATCGAACCCGTGTGCGGATCATCGCAGTTCCGTTCACGCCCGCTTGAACGGTTTCCTCCTGCCCAAACGGAATGTTCGCGTCTTCAATTTTTTCCGTCGTAAATGGAATTGCTTCCAGCGCGACGCTCGTCGTCTCATAGACTCTGACCACGCGAATTTTCCCGTCTGTCGGAAGCGCGTCATTCTCCGACGGCGAAGCGAAATCTGCGCCGACGAGAGGAATCCCAGCCTCAGTCAATGCGCCGCCAACTGTCCGCGCGGATGAGTACGCCTTGATAATTTTTTCGCCCGCTGAAATCGTCAACTCGCGCGCGGGCGAATATGTAACCGTCAGCGGTTGCGTGATGGGAGTCTCGGCGGGCGGGTCGAGCATGTCGTTTTTCGTGAGCGTTAATCCCGCTTCGCTCAACGCCTGTCCTACTGTGAACGCCGAAGTCTGAAACGCCGTTTGTCCTTGCGGCATGACGAGAGTCAAGGTCACAGCGCGGCGCAGTTGCAATTGAATGGAATTCATGCGAGGCAGCGGCTGGTCAATGGGAAAGGGAATCCCGTTAAACAAAACGCGGTCATTCGGCTGCGGCGTAATTCCCGCTTGCGTCAGCAAAATCAACGGCGTCCGTTCTGAAGTTTGCAGAGCGCGGATATTTTTGCCGTCAAGGATTGTGATGGTTGAAGAGGTCGGCTGACATGAAGTTAAGAAAAACAAAAGCGCAAACGCAAGTCCGCGTAAAAATCTCATGCGCGGAATTATAAGCTACGCGATATGAAGCGCGATGACAGAAAATAATCAGTGATAGAATTGAAAAACATTGCGTTTTTTGACTTTGCGCGAGTCCTAATTACAGTTCTTATAAGGTTTCATAAATGACGCTCGAAAAAAATACCCTACTGCATAATCGTTATCGTATTCTCGAAATTCTCGGTCAGGGCGGCATGGGCTCCGTTTATCGCGCGATGGACGAGAACCTTAAAGCCGTTGTGGCGATTAAAGAAAATTTATTTACGACCGAAGAATACACGCGCCAGTTTCATCTTGAAGCGGTGATTTTAGCCAACCTGCGTCACCCGAATCTGCCGCGCGTTTACGATCACTTTACGCTCGGCAATGACGAGGGACAATATCTGGTCATGGATTTTATCGAGGGCGAAGATTTGCGCTTTCGCATGGAGCGACTCGGCGCGATCTCGGAAGACGACGCTGTACAAATTGGCGCGGCAATCTGCGACGCGATCTATTATTTACACACCCGCAAACCGCCCATTTTTCATCGCGACATAAAACCGGGCAACGTTAAAATCACGCCCGACGGTCATATCTTCCTCGTTGATTTTGGACTCGCAAAAGTGTATCAATCTGATACGCAAGCGACGACCACCGGCGCGCGCGCGATGACGCCCGGCTATTCTCCGCCCGAGCAATATGGCACGGCGCGCACCGACGCGCGCACGGATATTTATTCGTTGGGCGCGACGCTGTACGCGGCGGTCTCGGGCATTATCCCCGAAGACGCGCTCTCGCGCGCGATGGATAACGCGCAGTTGACTCCGCTGCGCGCGCGCAATCCAAAAATATCACGCCGCTTTGCCGCCGCAGTGGAAAGGGCGATGGCAGTTGATCCGAGCGATCGTTTCCAAAATGGGGAAGAATTTAAAAAAGCTTTATTAAGCGTGACGTCGAAGACGCAGCAAACGAGCGGCAACTATGTGGTTGCGCCGCCGCCCGCCGATGCGTTTTTGCCGAATACCGCGCACGAATCTGTGCCTGCCGCCGCGCCTATTCGCCAAACCGTGGGACCTGTTTCCCCGTCCGCTCAAACGGAAGAGCATCCTTTCGTTTCGCCTTTCAAAAAACAAAAAGAACGCGAACGCAAACGCAGCGCGGCATTATTTCGCTTTGTGATTGTTTTGTTGGTTATATTTGCGCTCCTGATTCCGTTTTTTGCGCCGAGCGTTTTGCCGATGAATGTGCGTAAGATGATCCCCTTCCTTGCGCCGACAAACACGGCGACGATTACAGCCGCTCCATCGCCGCTCCCGACTCAAACGCTTACCGCGACGAGCGCGCCGACGCGCATTCCTCCCACCGCCACATTTACATCCACGAGTACGCCGCG
>JAVHOY010000032.1:3128-6916 GCA_036170295.1 bacterium | reverse complement strand
ATCGGCGGCGCGGGACAAATCGCGTACGCTTCAAATCGCACGGGCGTTCCACAAATTTACCTAGTAGATTTAGCGACTGATATTGCGTTTCAAGTTACAGATATGCCCGAAGGCGCGTGCCAGCCTTCATGGTCGCCTGACGGCGCGAAATTAGTTTTCGCTTCTCCATGCAAAGGGATGGACGAAATTTATGCGAATGCAGGCTTGTATATCATCAACGCGGACGGCAGCGGCTTGACTCCTATTGCCACCGTTCCCGGCGGCGACTTTGACCCCGCGTGGTCTCCCGACGGAAAATCTATCGCGTTCACTTCGTTGCGCACCGGGCAGATGGAAATTTTCACTTTGAATGTGGAGAGTCAATCTGTGACGCAAATTACCAAAGGCGCCGCAGATTTTGAGTCGCGTTGGGCGGCGTGGTCGCCTGACGGTTCAAAATTTGCGTACGCAGTTCATCGCGTTGGCGTTTATCAAATTTGGATGATGAACTCGGACGGAACCAATCAAAAACAAATTGTCCGCAGCGGCACGCAATATTCAGATTACCTGCCGACGTGGTCGCCTGACGGCGCGTTGATTATCTTCAATCAACGTTGCGCGAAAAAATTCTGCTTGCCCTATCTCTTGCGTACGTCCGCGACGGATCGCTCTAATGAACAAGGTTCCAGTTTGCAGATCAACATGCTGCCTGTGGAAGACGCAAACTATTCTCCCGATGGTTTTTGGATTGCGTACGAAGGCGAAGAAACCGGCGAAAATAAAGACATTCTTTATATGACCGTCACTGGCGCGAACCGCACACGGGTTACGTCTGATAAAGGTTTAGATTTTGACCCCGCGTGGCGTCCTAGCGGAAATTGATAAGCCCCGCAAACTTTTCTAGAACTTTCGCTGCGAGCGAAAGTTCTATGTTTTAAAATTAACATCGGCAACAGGTTGGCGGACAGCTTGCACATACCTTTCAAAAACAGCAATCAACGCCGCGTGGAATTGAAATAAAATAGAAATGAAAGTATTATCCCTAGCGAGTAGAATACCCTCAACGTTTAGCCTGACTGAAAACGGCGGCTTTATAATCTTAAAAGCGTAGACAAGTTTCTGCAAGTCAAAACCAATCTTGGATCAAATCATGCTTCTTGAACGCGACGTACTGCTACATAACCGCTATCGGATTCAGGGAAATCTTGGGCAAGGGGGCATGGGTTCCGTCTATCTCGCCATAGATGAAAATCTTGGGGTGCAGGTGGCTGTTAAAGAGAACCTCTTTACAACGGAAGAATACGCGCGCCAGTTTCGTTTAGAGGCGGTGATTCTTGCAAACATCCGTCACCCCAATCTCCCGCGCGTATCCGATCATTTTGTAATCGCGGGCGAAGGTCAATATCTCATCATGGATTTTATTGACGGCGAAGACCTCCGTCAGCGCATGGAGCGGGCAGGCGTCCTTTCCGAAGACGAAGTGATCCAGATCGGCGCCGCCATGTGCGACGCGCTCTCTTATTTACACGCGCGCAAGCCCTCCATTTTGCATCGCGATCTTAAACCGGGCAACGTAAAAATATCGCCGGATGGTCATATCTTCTTGGTGGATTTTGGTCTCGCAAAAATGATTCAAGGAAATCAGGCGACGACGACGGGCGCACGAGCGATGACCCCCGGTTATTCTCCGCCCGAGCAATATGGCACGGCGCGCACCGATGCGCGCACCGATATTTACTCGTTAGGCGCAACCTTGTATGCCGCGCTAACGGGCGTTATCCCCGAAGACGGACTCGCGCGCGCAATGGACAGCGTGCAACTGACTCCTATTCGAAAAAGAAAACCGGAAATTTCTCGCCGACTTGCCGCCGCCATCGAAAAAGCGATGGCAGTGGATCCCAGCGATCGTTTCCAAACGGCGGATGAATTCAAACTTGCTTTATTAAATTCAAAATCGAAAACGCAGCAATTGCTCGGCACCTATACCATTCCTCCTCCTCCGCCGATTACAGAGGGAGAGTCAAAAGAAGCCGCCATCCCTGCGACTGTTTTGGTAGATTCTATGCCTATCGGAGAATATGCGTTTGTTTCGCCGCGCAAAAAACAACGCGAACGCAGTTTGAGGCTTTCCATCTTCGCAGGCGGATTTGCGGTTTTGCTGATTGCATTATTGAGCGCTCTTTTTTTCTCGTCCGCCTTGCTTCCAAATTCAATACGGACGCGGTTTCCCTTTTTAGCTTCTGTCGAGGCGACAACTTCAACCAAATCAGTTTCTGTCGCTCAAATGACTCCTAATGAAAATCAAGGACAAGCGACCGCCACGTTGAGCGCTTCTACGGCGCAAACGCCCATTGTCACCGTAGACCCAAATTCTACGCCCACGCCGCTTGGCGCGGATTATTTGGAACTCGCGTACGCTTCAAATCGCACGGGCGTCGCGCAAATCTACTTGACAAATATTTTGGAAGATCAAGCCAAACAAATTACAAATATGTCCGGCGGCGCATGTCAGCCTACATGGTCTCCAGACGGTATGAAACTCGCGTTTACATCTCCATGCGATCTTAAAAAGGAGACGTACCCGCAATCCAATATATATATTATGAATGTGGATGGTTCTGAATTGACGACTATCCCTTTTCAATTTGGCGGCGATTTTGAACCCGCTTGGTCGCCTGACGGAAAATACATTGCGTTTACGTCTTTGCGCGACGGCTATATGCAAATCTATTCTTACAACGTCTCGGATAAAAGCATTAAACGTTTAACGAAAACGATTGACCTTAAACATACCCGCCAACCCGCATGGTCGCCTGACGGTAAAAAAATCGCTTACGCTTATAAAAGAATTGACACTTATGAAATCTGGTCTATGTCTGACACGGGCGCAGATCAACAGAGAGTTTTTTCCAGCGGCAGCCAGCTTTCGGATTATGGTCCCATTTGGTCGCCCGATGGAAAATCCATCCTTTTCAATCAACAGAAAATAAATACCGCTAAGTTTGAATTCCCGACCTTGTTCTCTTTTCAAATCGGATCGAATAACGACCCGCGACAAATCTTTCTTGGCGTTCGCTCTGTTGAAGACGTGGATTATTCCTTCGGCGGAATATGGATGGCGTACGAAAGCGGCGGGGAGCGCGCTTACCACATCTATTACTCAACGCCGTCCGGCGGCGGACAGAGCCGCATCACGGAGGGCGACATTTACGACGATTTTGACCCCGCATGGCGTCCGATAAAAAAATAATGACAACCAAAGAACTCTCGCAACAATGCGGGAGTTTTATTTTCTTACACTCCTCTTATTGACTTACCTTATAGCGACTGTTATTATTATTCGCAAGAGCGCTCTCAATTCGGGGGCGCTAAATTATAAATATGAACAACCTCACCGAACGCCAGAAGACTTTACTGCTTCTTATCATCCGCGACTATATTGATTCCGCTCAGCCGATCGGCTCGCAGCGACTGGTCGAACGCTTCCATCTTGATTTGAGCGCCGCGACGGTTCGCAACGAAATGTCCGCGCTGACTGAGATGGGCTATCTGCGCCAGCCGCATACCTCCGCGGGGCGCGTCCCTGCGGAAGAAGGCTACCGAGTTTTCGTCGAGCAGATGATGGCGCAAGCCGAGTTGCCCATCGCGGTGAGGAACACGATCTCGCGCCAATTCGTTCAAGCGCGTCCCGACATGGAGCAGTGGATGACGCTTGCCGCGTCGGTGCTTGCAAATCAATCGCAGGGCGTTTCGTTGGTGACCGCGCCGCATGTCGAGACTCTGCGCTTCAAACACGCGGAATTAATCGC
>JAVHOY010000032.1:0-3028 GCA_036170295.1 bacterium | reverse complement strand
CGTTGGGCGATGCGTTTATTTGAAGAGCGCTCCACTTTGCAAGGCGTAATCGCGCGCGCTTCGACGAACAGCAGCGCGGGCGGATTGCAAGTGCTGATTGGCGGCGCGGGCGGCTGGGAGGAACTGCGTCAATGTTCGATGGTGATTGCCAGATACGGCGCGCCGGGTTTAGCGACGGGGACGCTGGGCGTGCTGGGTCCGATGCGTATGTCTTATGCGCGGACGATTCCAACCGTGCGATATGTCGCGGGCGTGTTGAGTAATTTGGTGAATGACAATATAAATTCACGCGAAGCGTGAAGAATGGTGATTGGTAATTGGTAAATAGTAATTACCAATCACCAATTACTTTAAGAGAGTGAGAAGCATGACTGATAAAAAGAAACACAAGCACGAAGAAGAACCCGCAGCGGAGAAACCGCCCGTAGAGGTTGAGCAATTTCAAAGTCAGATGGACGCGCTGCAATCTGCGTTAGCCGAATCTGAATCGAAGGCATCTGAATATAAGGACGGCTGGGCAAGGTCTCAGGCGGAGTTTCAAAATTATAAGAAGCGCATCGAGCGCGATAATGAATTAACATACGCGAGCATGAAAGGCGACATTATCAAAAAGGTGTTGCCTGCGTTGGATGATTTGGAGCGCGCGTTGCAAAACCGTCCCGCCGACGATGCGTGGGCAAGCGGCATTGAACTCATTGCGCGCAAGCTGCAAAATATTTTGGAGAGCGAAGGCGTGAAGCGCATCGAGGCGCAAGGCGTTTTATTCGACCCGACTTTTCACGAAGCGATTTCGCATGAGCCTAGCGAAGAAGTCGAAAGCGGGCATGTAATCGCGGTGGCGCAAAATGGATACATGCTCGGCGAGCGCGTGATAAGACCCGCATTGGTGAGAGTGGCGCAGTAAAATAAAAAGTAATTGGTAAATGGTAATTACCATTTACCAATTACAGATTTGCATAGGAGAATTCATGGGCAAGATTATTGGCATTGATTTAGGCACAACCAATTCGGTGGCGGCGGTGATGAGCGGCGGCGAACCGATTGTGATTCCATCGGCGGAAGGCGAGCGGCTTGTGCCTTCGGTGGTGGCCGTGAATAAAAATCACGAGCGTTTAGTGGGGCGCGTGGCGCGTAATCAAGCCATCACGAATCCGCACAACACAATTTTTTCAGTCAAGCGATTTATGGGACGCAAAGCGGACGACGCGCAAGTGGAGCATACCAAGAAGCGCGTGCCATACGCGGTGACTGCCGCCGATAACGGCGATGTGCGCGTGAAGTTAGACGATAAAGATTATTCGCCGCCCGAAGTTTCGGCGATGATTCTGGCGAAGATGAAAGCCGACGCGGAAGCGTATTTGGGCGAACCCGTGACGCAAGCCGTGATCACCGTCCCCGCGTATTTCAACGACGCGCAGCGCAACGCCACCAAAGACGCGGGCAAGATCGCGGGCTTGGAAGTGTTGCGCATCATCAATGAGCCGACAGCTTCGTCGCTTGCGTATGGACTCGATAAAAAGAAAAACGAAGTCATCGTTGTTTATGATCTCGGCGGCGGCACGTTTGACGTTTCTATTTTGGAAGTCGGCGACGGCGTCTTTCAAGTGCGCTCCACCAGCGGCGACACGTTTCTCGGCGGCGATGATTTTGATTTGCGAATTATGGATTATTTGATCGAGACGTTCAAAAAAGACAACGGCATTGATCTCAACAGCGATCGTCAGGCGTTGCAGCGTTTGAAAGAAGCTTCTGAAAAAGCGAAGATCGAACTCTCGACGATGATGCAAACGGAAGTCAATTTGCCTTACATCACAGCCAACGCCAGCGGACCTAAACATTTGGCGACGACGCTGACTCGCGCAAAACTTGAACAAATCACCGCCGATCTCGTTGACCGCACGATTGCGCCCGTCAAGCAGGCATTGTCCGATGCGGGACTCAACGCGGGCAACATTGACGAGATTGTCCTCGTCGGCGGCATGACTCGTATGCCCGCCATTCAAGATCGCGCGCGCGCGTTCTTTGGCAAAGACCCGCATAAGGGAGTCAATCCCGATGAGGTGGTTGCTATCGGCGCGGCGATTCAAGCGGGCGTCTTGGCGGGCGAAGTCAAAGACATTTTGCTTTTGGATGTTACGCCGCTGACTCTTTCGATTGAAACGTTGGGCGGCGTTGCCACTCCGCAAATCGAGCGCAACACCACCATCCCCACGCGCCGTTCGCAAGCGTTCTCAACTGCAAGCGATAGTCAAACTCAAGTGGAGATTCACATTCTGCAAGGCGAGCGCGCGATGGCGAGCGATAATAAATCATTGGGCAAATTTATCTTGGACGGCATTCCGCCCGCGCCGCGCGGCGTTCCGCAAATTGAAGTCACTTTTGACGTGGACGCAAACGGCATTATGAAAGTCAGCGCGAGCGATAAAGCGACGGGACGCTCGCAGCATATTACGATCACCGCGTCTTCGGGCTTGAGCGAAGCCGAAGTGGAACAAATGCGTAAGGACGCAGAGGCTCACGCGGAAGACGATCGCAAGCGCAAAGAAATGATTGAAGCGCGCAACAACGCGGACAATACCGTCTATGCGGCAGAGAAATCCATCCGCGAGTTTGGCGATAAAATCCCCGCGGAGATTCGCAGCGAAGTCGAATCAAAAATCGCGGACGTGAAATCTATCGCGCAAAGCGAAGACGCGGAAAAGATTCGCGCGGCAGTGGATTCTTTGGGGCAGGCAATCCAAAAAATCGGCGCGTCAGTTTATCAGCAAGGCGGCGCGGAAGAGCAATCCGCTCCCAGCGGCGACCCTGATGTGGTTGACGGCGAAGTGAAGGAGTAGATTAGTAATTGGTAATTAGTAATTAGGCGCGCCCCAATTACTAATTGCCAGTTTACCAATTACCGAATTATGACCAACAGAGACTATTATGAAATTTTAGGCGTAAGCAAGGGCGCGAGCGACGACGAGATCAAAACCGCGTTCCGTAAACTTGCGCGTCAGTATCATCCCGACGTGAGCAAGGAAGAACA
>JAVHOY010000031.1:0-1131 GCA_036170295.1 bacterium | reverse complement strand
ACCGCCCTGATCTTGCAATCTGGCACAGGCACAGTCGGCAAAGAATTGCTCGGACGCGCGCACCAGTTGCCGTTGAATACCGCCTCCATCAACGGGCGCGCCGCAATCGAGAAAAAATCGGTGGTCATTTCCAACACAGCAGGCAGCGCCGCCTTCAAACCGAATCCGCTTTTGCCGGATACCCGTTCTGAAATGGCTGTCCCGCTGCTGATCGGCGAAAAAGTAGTAGGCGTGTTGGATATGCAAAGTCAACAAGCCAACGCATTGAACCCCGAAATTTTGTCCGCGTTTGAAGCGCTGGCTGGTCAACTTGCCATCGCCATTCAAAACGCAAACTTCCTCGCGGAAACAAACGAAGCCCGCGCCGAAGTGGAAAAACAAGCCGCGCGTCTTTCCCGCGCTAATTGGGTGGATTATTTGGACGCGATTCACAAGCCCGAAGAAAGCGGCTTTGTGTTTGAACAAAACAAAGTGACTCCGCTGATGCAAGGAACGCAACCCGCAGAAAATGCGTGGGTTGCGCCCATCACAGTCACCGGCGAAGCGCTCGGAAATTTGGTTGTGGAAATGGAAGGTCAATCTCCCATTGCGCGCACCGACGAATTGCTGACTACCGTTGCGCGTCAGGTGGCGCAACAGATCGAATCTCTGCGCCTGCTGGATAGCGCCGAACGTTACCGCGCCGAGGCGGAAGAAGCCTCCCGACGTTTGACGCGCGAAGGCTGGAAAGATTACAAACAAGCCAACGCCAACGAAGGCTTGAGCTACCTTTATGATCTAAAGGAAGTCCGCCCTTATAATCAAAACGAAGAACAGCCAGCTGGAGAATCCATGAGCCTGCCGCTCAAAGTCCGCGATGAAACGGTGGGCAAACTCGTTATCCAGGGGCTTGCATCCGATGATGCAGAGTCGCTTGAACTAGCCAATGCCGTTGCCGAACGACTTGGCGCGCACATCGAATCGCTGCGACAGTTTGATGAAACCCAGCGCGGTCAAATAGAGTTGGATAAACGCGCCAGCCAACTCGCGGCAGTGGCTGAGGTCAGTTCGGTTTCATCCCGTGAATTGGATATTGATAAAATGCTGCACTCTGTGGTGCATTTGACCCAGCGTAAGTTCGGCTTATATCAT
>JAVHOY010000030.1:0-4940 GCA_036170295.1 bacterium | reverse complement strand
TAACCGCCAAGACTTTTAAGTTTCTTTTAGCGTTCCCCGCGTCTTGGCGGTTTATTTTTACAAGCGATGCTAATTTCTAAAACTGTTCCAAAAATCGCGCGTCGTTGCCCCAAAAATAACGGATGTCATTAATTTTATTTCGCAACATCAACTGGCGCTCAGGTCCCATGCCAAAGGCGAAGCCTGTGTAACGCTTGGGATCATAGCCGCCATTTTGCAACACAACGGGATGCACCATGCCGCAACCGAGAATTTCAAGCCAGCCGGAATTTTTGCAAACTTGGCAACCCTTGCCGCCGCACACGAAACATTCCACGTCCACTTCGGCGCTGGGTTCGGTGAAGGGAAAGTATGAAGCGCGGAATCTTATGCGCGCATCCTGACCAAACATGCGGCGCGCAAAATCCGCGAGCGTGCCTTTCAAATCCGCGAAAGTGATTCCTTCGCCGACGGCGAGTCCTTCCACTTGGTTGAATTGAATTTCAGAACGCGCCGTGATCTGCTCGTAACGAAAACACATGCCCGGCAACGCAATGCGAATCGGCGGCGGATTCTGCGGGTTGGTCGCAACCGCCTCGCGCATCGCGCGAATTTGCCCGGGCGAAGTATGCGTGCGCATCAACATCGGATTGTCGCCGCGTCCTGCGGCTTCGACATAAAACGAATCTTGCATTTCGCGCGCGGGGTGATGCAACGGAAAATTAAGCGCTTGAAAATTCATCTCATCGGTTTCAACTTCGCGCGAAGCGTAAACCTGAAAGCCCATCTCCGCCAGAATGGACAATACGCGGCGCAGTTGTTGCGTGGCAGGATGCAAGCGCCCCACTTTGATTGCGCGCCCGGGAAGAGTCACATCCAATTTTTCTGCGGATAAAGATTCCGCCAGCGCGGCGTTTTTTATCTCGGCAGATTTTTTCTCCAGCGCGGATTCCAGCGCAACCTTAACGCGGTTCGCGGCTTGTCCCACGACGGGCTTCTCTTCTTTTGAAAGTTTTCCAAACCCGGCAAAAACCGTCATCAGCGGCGAGCTGCGTCCCAATTGCGCCGCGCGCCACGCATCCAGCGCGGATGGGTCTGCAACGGAGCGCAGCGCCTCCAACGCAGTTTTTTCGATTTCGTTTAACTTATCCAACATAACTTTCTCCAAATTTTTTACTGTGGCGCGACGTCAAATATGAATTGCGTTTCCTTCCGCGCCGTGCGCCGCTTCCATCAGCGCTTCAGAGAGCGTCGGGTGGGCGTGGACGTTGCGCGCAATTTCATGCGGCGTGAGTTCCATCATCCGCGCCAGAGTCAACTCAGGCAGAAGTTCCGTCACTTCGGGACCAATCATCGAAGCGCCGAGCAACTCGCCGTATTTTTCATCCACCACAATTTTGACGAAGCCGCCGTAGTCGCCCATGCCCAGCGCTTTGCCGTTGGCTTGAAATGGAAAGCGACCAATCTTGACGGCGTGTCCGCGTTCTTTGGCTTGCGCTTCCGTCATGCCAAACGAAGCGATTTGCGGCATACAGTAAGTGGCGCGCGGCATCATTTCATAATCCAGCGTAATGGTTTCAGCGCCCGCGATATTTTCCGCGCAGATGATGCCCATCGCCGAGCCGACATGCGCCAGCATAAGTTTGCCGGTCACATCGCCGATTGCCCAAATATTGGGAACGTTCGTCTGCATCTTTTCGTTGATCTCGACAAAGCCGCGCTCGCTAATCTTAACGCCAACATCTTCGAGTCCAAGTCCTTTTGAATTTGGACGAAAACCAATCGCGACCAAAGCCTGATCCGCTTCGAGGGTTGTATTTTTTCCATCCGCAGAGACGACGACTTTCACGCCGTTAGCTGTCGCCGCGACCGATTCCACTTTATGTCCCGCCATCGTTTTGATTCCGCGCTTCTTGAATTCTTTTTCAAGTTCCTTCGAGATTTCTTCATCTTCAAGCGGAACAATGCGCGGCAACATTTCCACGACGGTCACGTCCACGCCGTAAGCGTTCCAGATCGTTGAGAATTCCACGCCGATTGCGCCAGAGCCGATGACCACGACAGACTTGGGAAGTTTATCTTGCAAGATCGCTTCGGAATAACTGACGATTTTTTCGCCGTCAATTTTCCACGCGGCGGGCGCAGCCGCGCTCGCGCCTGTGGCGACGATAATATTTTTTGCGACGAGTTCCGTAACTTTGCCGTCCTTATCTGCGACGACAAGCGTGTTTTTTGTTTTGAATTTCGCTTCGCCCATAAAAACGGCGATGTTATTTTTCTTCATCAAAAAGCCAATGCCTTTGACAAGACGATCCGAGTTTTGACGCGAGCGTTTGACCGCCGCGCCGTAATCCAACTTTAGATTGTCAAACGAGAAGCCGAAATCTTTTCCGCGTTCGCGCAAGGTGTGCGCCACTTCCGCATTTTTGAGCAATGACTTGGATGGAATACAGCCGACGTTCAAACACACGCCGCCGAGCCAACGCTTATCCACGATGGCGACTTTTTGTTTCAATTGCGCCGCGCGGATCGCAGCCACATATCCCGCAGGACCCGCGCCCATCACGACGACGTCAAAATTTTCCGACATAAGTTTCTCCAATTATTGGAAGGGATGATTTTTCAAACTTGCGTTTCAATTGTACTATTAAGAATCCTAATATTCCTGACTTTGGAGTTTTTGACGCTACGCTTTTCCCAACACCATCGCCAGCAGCGCCATTCTCACATACAGACCGTATTCCATTTGGCGGAAATATGCGGCGCGCGGATCGTCGTCAAAGTCGGGGCTGATCTCGCCGACGCGCGGCAGCGGATGCATGACCGCCATATCCTTCTTTGCGGCTTTCATAATTTCGGGGTCGATCACATACGCGCCTTTGACCTTTTCATAATCATCAAGATTTTCAAAGCGTTCTTTTTGCACGCGGGTCACATATAAAATATCGGTTTCAGGCAACGCTTTTTCAAGCGCTGAATATTCCTTCTGCGGAACGCCTTTCGCGGCGACTTCATCCATTACTTCTTTAGGCATCTTCAAAATATCGGGCGAGACATAATTCAACTTGATATTGTTAAACTGCGAAAGCAAACGCGCCAGCGAATGAACGGTGCGACCATATTTCAAATCGCCGAGCATCGTGACGGTGAGATTATCCAGTCGTCCCAATTCTTCCATGATGGTGAAGGCGTCGAGCAGCGCTTGCGTGGGATGTTCGCCCGCGCCGTCGCCCGCATTGATGATGGGTTTCTTTGCCGCTTTCGCCGCGATTGCCGCCGAGCCTGTTTCAGGATGACGCAACACGATCACATCCGCGTAACATTCCAGCGTGCGAATCGTATCGGGCAGCGACTCGCCTTTCGACACCGACGAATATTTCACCTCGCTGATCGGGATGACCGACCCGCCCAGTCTTTCCATCGCCGCAGTGAATGACGACGACGTGCGCGTGGATGGCTCATAGAAAAGGTTCGCTAGAATTTTTCCTTTGAGCAGATCAAATGTCCCGACGCGCTCGACCATGCCGCGCATCTCGTGCGCCACGCCGAAGACATATTCAAGATCGTTGCGGTTGAACTGCTTGACGGACAGAATGTCCTTGCCATACCAATCGGCATTTTTATTTTCGCCGAAGGGAAGGTGAGGGGATGAAGATTGAGTGGGCATTTTTTAGTCTCCTAGGTTTGGTATTGTCACCCTGAGCGACAGCGAAGGGTCTCTACGATTGTCTCAGAGATGCTTCGTTTCACTCAGCATGACATAATTATAAAAAAACCTGACATATAACCTGTCAGGTTTTAATGAATAAAGATAAAAAGTCTCAAATCCTTTTCGCGTTTTTCAAAATCAATCTCGTGTGAAAAGATAGCTTCCATCGCTTGTTCCTTTATCGCCAGATTATACAGCAACAATTGCGAAAGCGAGCAACTTGCCGTCAATCTCAATTTGAGATACAATATTTTCCGTGCATATCATCACCCGCAAGACATTGATCCAGTTTTGGGAAAAACATCCCGATAGCCAAACAGCCTTGACGCGCTGGTTCAAGATCGTTCAAAAGACTGACTTCGAGAATTTTGCGAAATTGCGCGAGGTATTCCCATCGGTTGATAAAGTTGATCATTGGATCATTTTCAACATTGGCGGAAACAAATATAGGTTAATTGTCTCGATCCATTTCAATCGCGGCAAGGTATACGTTCGTCATGTTCTGACCCATGCAGAATATGACCGAGGAGATTGGAAAAATGACTCTTGAAATCAACGAGATTCAACTTCACTGGCAAAATATCGCGCCCCTGCTCTCCGTTCGTAATGAGCGCGAATACAACGCCGCCGTAAAAAGACTCAATGAATTACTTGATGAGATCGGCGATAATGAAAAGCATCCGCTGTATGGTTTGCTGGACACGCTCGGCGCGTTGATTGAACTCTATGAAGAAGAGCGCTATCCCATCCCCGAAACTAGCGGCGTGGAAGTCCTGCGCTTCCTGATGGACGAACATGGATTAACTCAATCTGACCTGCCCGAAATCGGTTCGCAAGGCGTCGTCTCTGAAATCCTGAACAGCAAACGCGAATTGAACGTGCGTCAAGTCCGCGCATTAGCAAAAAGATTCAAAATTTCCACAGCAGCGCTTGTTTAAAGTAAAACGCGACTATTCAAAGGAATCAGTCGCGTTTTACTTTATCCCTCATCGTTTATCTTTCTTCCTTTTCCATTATAATCCCCGCCAACACACACCCATTCAGGAGAGAGAGACATGCCCAAAAAGAAGGGCTCCATTGCGCTTCCCCTCGATCAAGAAGAAATTATCAAAGATTACCGCATCGCGTACCAGTCGCGGCAAGCGAGTCTGATCGGCAGACGCGAAGTGTTGAGCGGCAAAGCCAAGTTTGGCATTTTCGGCGACGGCAAGGAACTGGCGAACATCGCCATCGCGCGCGCCTTCCGCAAAGG
>JAVHOY010000029.1:7013-21055 GCA_036170295.1 bacterium | reverse complement strand
TAGAATAACCTGCTAAAATATTTTGCGATAAATCAACACGGAGAATCTATTTGATCGACTCAACACTCCTCAATCGCTACAAAATCGAATCCGAACTTGGCAAAGGCGGAATGGGTATCGTGTACAAAGCACACGATGCTTTGCTTAATCGCGCAGTTGCCATCAAATTCCTAAATACTTCTGGCGTAGGCACAGAAGGAAAAGCGCGGCTGTTACAGGAGGCGCGCGCCGCGGCACAATTGAATCACCCAAATATTGTTTCAGTCTATGATGCAGGCGAAGCGGACGGTTCGTCCTTCATTGTGATGGAATTGGTGAAAGGGGATACGTTACGAAAAGCAGAAAAACCTAATTTACCCGAAGCGCTGTTCATGGCGCGGCAGATTTGCCTCGCGCTGGATCACGCGCATTCAAATGGGATTATTCACCGCGACCTGAAACTTGAAAACATTGTCATCACCAATACGCAAACTTTGAAATTAATGGACTTTGGTCTCGCTCGCACCGCAGATGATGTCCACTTGACTGAAGAAGATACGATCACGGGGACTTTCGCTTACCTTGCTCCTGAACTCATTCAAGGTCAACCTGCCAGCGTTCAATCTGATCTATATGCTTTCGGCGTGATCCTTTATGAACTGCTTGTTGGACATGCGCCATTTCAAGGGACGATCAATACAGTTCTCGCGCAGCATCTGCAAGGAAAGGTTACCCCGCCTAGCGAACACAATGCAAACATTCCGAATTGGGTGGATGATCTTGTTCTTCGATTGCTGAGCAAGCGTCCCGAAGAAAGACCTGCTTCTGCAAAAGAGGTTCTTCTTATTCTGGAACAAAAGACTGCTTCTCCTGCAATAACGGATATTTTTTCGATTTCATCCAAACAAAAGAATAATCTTCCAACACAACTGACAACCTTTATTGGGCGTGAAAAGGAGATTGAGGAAGTTAAAGAGGCCATCAAAAATTATCGCCTGGTTACCCTCACAGGTTCAGGCGGCACAGGCAAAACGCGACTCTCGCTGCAAGTTGCCGCTGAATTACTCGATCAATTTGAATACACATGGTTTGTTGAACTCGCGCCAATCTCCGACCCCGATAATGTTCCGCAAACGATCCTGTCCACAATTGGCGTCAGCGAACAACAAGGCAAGACCACCCAGGAATTACTTGGCGCGTATCTTCAAGATAAGAACACATTGATCGTTCTGGATAATTGCGAACATCTCATTGACGCCAGCGCAAAGATCGCAGAGATACTTCTCAACCATGCGCCCGCGCTCAAGATACTTGCCTCCAGCCGCGAGGCGTTGGGCGTCAAAGGGGAAATGGCTTGGCATGTCCCATCCTTATCCCTGCCCGACTTAAAACATTTGCCAGAACTTGATGAACTCTCTCGATATGAATCCATACGATTATTTACTGAACGCGCGACTCTTGTCAAATCAGATTTTACTGCGACAAAAGAAAACGCGCCTTCCATCGCCCAGATATGCTCCCGTCTCGACGGTATTCCCCTGGCGATTGAATTAGCCGCTTCGCGGGTCAAAGCCTTGAGCGTCGAACAGATCGCCGCGCGTCTCGATGACCGCTTCCGCTTATTGACAGGCGGCGCGCGCACCGCGTTACCGCGTCAACAAACATTACGCGCCGCCATTGACTGGAGTTATAACCTGCTCTCAGAACCAGAGCGGGCATTGCTTCGTCATCTAACGGTCTTCTCAGGCGGCTGGACTCTCGAAGCCGCTGAATCAGTTTGCAGCGAAGATGGGAGCGGATTTGACATCCTGGATCTATTGACTCAACTCGTGGATAAATCCCTCGTCAACTTGAAAGACTCGCGTTATCGTATCCTCGAAACTACGCGCCAATATGCCCGCGAAAAATTATTGGATTCGGGAGAAGGCGTGTCCATACACGATAAACACCTAAAATATTTTCTTGATCTCGCAGAAAAAATTGACAAGGAAATACATGGACCCAATCAAATTGAGTTGAATAATATTAGTAAAAATGAATTTGATAACTTTCGCACAGCGCTCGAATGGAGTCTGTCTGCCCAAAATACGGAAAAGGCAGCCCGCTTGCTTGGCTCACTGGGATGGCCGTGGACGATACAATCCCATTATGCTGAAAAACGAGACTGGTTCAATAGAATCCGCGCCCTGCCGGACGTCAAAGAATTTCCCTTAGCCTATGCAAAACTGCTAAATATCATGGCGCGCGATAATTGGGTTCAAGGAAATTACAATGAAGCGCAATCCTTGTTGGAAGAATGCAGGGATATTTGCTTGAAGCTGGGGAGTGATGGAGAATTGGAACTTGCCGAAGCGTTGGACTTTTCAGGCATGGTCGCATATGCAGCGAACAGCAATTACGACAAAGCCGAGTTAATGTTCAAACAGAGTTTTGATCTTTTCCAAAAACACGGCGAGCAAAGAAGGGCGGCTGAATGTATTTTTCATATTGGCATCATAGAAATGGAACGAAATCAGGAATCGGCGCCAAAAACACTTGAACATAGTTTGGCGACCTTTGATCAATTTGGCGATTTGTGGGGTATGGCGCGGGTGTCGCAAATTATTGGAATTTACTACCTGCGGAACAGGAATTTTGAAAAGGCGAAAATATTCATGGATCAGCATTTATTGCTTGATGAAAAAATCCAGTTTGCTCAAGGGACCCTGGTTGCATTAGATGGCCTGGGAAAATTGAATGTCCAATTGGGCAATCTCGTGGAAGCCGAGCGCTATTATCAAAAAGGCCTGCGCATGGGCAGAGAATATCAACTTGACGTATCATTCGTTTTTTACCATATGGCAACGCTTGCGCTGCATAAAAACGATTATTCTCTGGCGCTTCAGAGATTGATTGAAAGCGGCAATTTTCAAGAAGCAGAAATGGGAAAGGCGGATGCCTGCAACACACTCATGTTTTTTGCCGCGATTGCCGGCGGCACAGGTCAACTCGAACGCGCGGCAAAATTATATGGCGCTGCGCAAGCCATATTTGACATCATTGATTATCGACTCCCGGCATTTGGTCAAAAAGAATTTGATCGTCACATTCAGATCGCGCGCGATCAATTGGGTGAAACCGCGTTTGAAATATTCTCCAATGAAGGCCGCGCCATGACGCTAGAGCAGGCGATAGATTATGCTTTGGAGATAGTTGAATGATCGGTTCAACGCTTCTTGATCGTTGTGGATGTTTGGGATGCGCTCACATCCGACCGCCCCTATCGCGCCGCGTGGACAAAAGAAAGAGTTAAGGAATATCTGCGCGAAGGCACAGAAAAACAATTTGACCATCGCATTGTTGATATTTTCCTGCAAATGGTTGAGCATAACGAAATGTAATCGCAAGCCGGGTGGAAAATCGAACTCACAAACTTGTAAAAACTCCCATACTCCAATAACGCTAAAATTGGTACAATACCAACATCTCATTGAACTATTTTATCGGCATGAAGCAACATTGGAGTCATCCATGAAGACGCGCATCCCCTTGCATTGGCGATTATTTTTTTGGACGCTGGTCTTTCTGCTTCATGGGAATCTTGCGGCGTGTTCGGCAGCCGCGCCCATTCATACGTCGTCCATATCTCACATTCGCGTGACGATGGATAACAACTATCCGCCCTATGCCTTTTTAGATGAACGCGGTGAAATGCAAGGCATTCTGGTGGACCAGTGGAAATTGTGGGAGAAGCGCACAGGCGTACAAGTAGAGATTATCGGCATGCCCTGGAATAAAGCGTTGGACGGGATGAAGAACGGCGAGTTCGACGCCATTGACACGATCTTTTACACGGACGAACGCGCAAAAATCTTCGACTTCACAAAACCCTACGCTCAGATTGATGTGCGAATTTTCTTTCCCAGCGCTGTTTCGGGAATCGGGGATATAGCGGCTCTGCGCGGGTTCCGCGTGGCAGTCAAAAAAAGCGACGCAAATGCAGATTACCTCGTTGCGCGCGGCATAACCGACCTATCTTATTACGACAGTTACGAAGACATTGTCAAAGCGGCTGCCGCTAAAAAAGAAACCATCTTTGTGGTTGACCAACCCCCCGCGCTTTACTTCCTTTATAAATACGGATTGCAGAATCAATTTAATTATTCAGAACCGTTGTACGGCGGAGAGTTTCATCGCGCCGTCAAAAAAGGAAACGCCGAGCTGCTCGCGCTAATCAACAGCGGGTTTGAAAGTATCAGCGCGACAGAATACCAACAAATTAACGACCGCTGGTTCGGGACAAATCAATATGTCAATATTGAGCGCATCGTCCCCTACCTTGAAATTGGCGCGGCGCTCGCCGCCCTAATACTTGTCATTCTTATAATCTTCAATCGCATCTTGCGCGCGCGCGTAAAACTTCGCACACAAGAATTGGAGGAATCTTTTGCCGACCTAAAAACTTCAGAAACGCTCCTCCGCGAAAACCAGAAATTTCTTGCCGACCTGATCGAACGCGGCGAAGCGCTCATCTTTGTCAAAGACTGCGAAGGGCGTTACGAATTAATCAATCGCAAATGGGAAGAAGTAACGGGATTGAAACGCGAGCAGGTTATCGGACATACCGACATGGAACTGTTTCCCGGTCTTATCGGCGAACAGTTCCGCGCTAACGACGTCGAAGTTATAGAATCGAACAAAGCCATTGAAAGAGAAGAAGTTCTTGACGACCCAAGCGGCAGACGATATTTTCTCTCGGTTAAATTTCCGTTACGCGCCGAAGACGGCAAAGTAAAAGGCATGTGCGGCATAACCACCGAGATCACCGAACGCAAACGCGCCGAAACTAAATATCAAGCGCTGATTGAAAATGCGCCCGCCGTCATTTATTTAGATAAGGCGGACGGGTTCGGCAGCAACATCTATATCAGCGCGCAGGTTGAAAAATTATTGGGTTATACGCCCGCCGACTTTGAAAAAAATCCGCGCCTGTGGCATAAAGTCTTACATCCAGAAGATTACGACCGCGCTATTCGCACAATTGAGAATACCCTGGCGCTCGGCGGCGCGACCGAAGAATATCGCATGATCAAACGCGACGGAGATGTTATTTGGGTGCGCGATAGCTCCGTTCCGATTCGCGACGAATTGGGGCGGGTCATGTTTGTTCAAGGATTTTTGGAAGACGTCACCGAGAGTAAAAAAGCAAAGGAAAAACTAAAAGAAAGCGAGGGGCGTTATCGCGCGCTTTTTGAAGATTCACCCATTCCGCTTTTAGAAGAAGATTTTTCCGCAGCTAAACTATGTATTGATCGGCTAAGAGAAGAAGGCGTCCAAGACCTTAGGGCGTACTTCAAAGAGAATCCGCGCGCGGCGAAACAATGCGCCGACACGATACGAGTCATCGAGATCAACAAAGCGACTCTCCGTTGGTATCAAGCCAAAAGCAAAGCCGAACTTCAAGGCGGTCTCAGTCAATTTATGAACGAGAGCGGATATAAAAGCCTTATCGAAGAAATCATCGCGCTTGCAGAAGGCGGCAATCGCTACGAATTCGCCGTCTCGCGTCAAGATCAGAAAGGCGCTCCGCAACATCTCATCGTCAGCGGAATTGTCGCGCCAACTTGCGAAGAAACATGGGAGCGAGTCTTGATCTCCATTGTGGATATCACCAAGCGAAAACAAGCGGAAGAAAACCTCGCCAAACAATTGGAATTGTTGCGCGGCTTGCGCGTTATTGATCAAGCCATCATTACAAACGTTGACCTGTCTGCAAATTTGAACGTTTTAATCCGCGAGATTATCGCGCAACTGCATGTGGATGCGGCTTCCATCTCTTTATTCGACGATCACAAACCGCTCTTCACTGTCGGACAAGGCTTTATAACCGACGCGGAAAAATTTATACAACTAAATGCGGCAAGCGGATTGTCAAAACGCGCCGCGCGCGAGCGGCACAACGTCCACGTCCGCGACTTGCAGGAAATGGATTATCCGTTCCCGTCGGGGCGCGCAATCAAAGAGGAAGGCTTTATCGCTTATTACGGCGTTCCCTTAACCGTTAAAGATCAACTGCTCGGCGTGCTGGAAATATTTCAGCGCGCCGAGTTAGACAAAAACGAAGAGTGGCTCGCTTTTCTCGAAACGTTGGCAGGGCAAGCGGCTATCACGATCAACAGCGCGACCTTATTCAACGATCTGCAATCTTCTACCGCCGATATACAACTCGCGTACGACGCCACCCTCGAAGGCTGGTCGCACGCGCTAGATTTGCGCGACAAAGAAACTGAAGGTCATACGTTGCGCGTCACCGAGTTAACTCTTCAACTGGCGCGCAAATTAGGCGTCTCCGCAGAAAATATGATCCACATCAAACGCGGCAGTTTGCTGCACGACATCGGAAAAATGGGCATCCCCGATTCGATCTTGCTCAAACCTGGACCGCTCACCGATGAGGAATGGGACGTTATGCGCATGCATCCTATCTACGCTTGTGAAATGCTTGAGCCGATTAAATACTTAGAGCCCGCGCTCGATATTCCCCGCTATCACCACGAACGCTGGGACGGATCGGGTTATCCGTACAAGTTAAAAGGCGAACAGATACCTTTCGTTGCGCGCATCTTCACCGTAGTGGATGTTTGGGACGCGCTCACCTCTAACCGCCCCTATCGCTCCGCATGGGAAAAGGAAAAGGTCAAAGAATATTTACGTCAAGGCGCTGGCGCACATTTCGACCAACACATTGTTGATGTATTCTTACAAATGATAAAAGATAACTCGGCGTAGTTCATTCAGCGTTGGGGAGTAAAATAGAGTCGCATGACCAGCGCTGAAATTCTTTACCTTATCCCTTATCTTGTATCGCTTGCCGTTTCTACAAACGTGCTTGCTTATGCGTGGAGCAAGCGCGACGCGCCAAGCGCAACCGCTTTTGCATGGCACCTACTGGGACAAGCCCTCTGGAGCGGCGGCTTCATCTTTGAAATGATCAGCGCCAACCTAAACGAAAAAATCTTTTGGGACGGCTTTCAATGGTTCGCAGGATTTCTTTCCCTTATTGCGTTGCCCGTCTTTATAGTTCAATATGCAGAATATAAATTTCAACATCCAAAAACCATTTTTCAATTATCCTTCATCGTCCCCGCGTTATTTGCCCTTAGCCTTTTTCTCGATCAACAGTTTCATTGGATCTACGCAAATCCGCGCCTAATCTACGGCGAACCTTTCGCTGAATTGACGTACGATTTCACTCCCATCGTTTATGGGTACGCGGCTTACGCATATCTTGTTATCTTATGGGGACTCTACCTCCTGCTCCGCCGCATCGCGCGCCCACAGCGTTTATATCGCGCGCAAATTGTATTGATCGCTCTCGGACTTTTTATCCCTATCGTAGGATCGGTCGCCAGTCTGCTGAATATTCACATCGCGCCGCAACGCGACGTAACCGTGTTCGCATTCGCCATCGGAAGTTTGATCGTTGCCTGGGGCTTTTTTCGCTTCCGTATCTTTGAATTAACTCCCATCGCGCGCGACAAAGTCTTTGAGGCGATGGCTGAACCTGTGGTCATCCTTGATAATCAAAATTTGATCGTGGACGTTAACTCAGCCATGCTCAACTTGTTAGGTAAACAAGCGGGCGTTGTGATAGGCAAACCCGCAAAAGAAATATTCAAAGATTTTCCGATTCCCATCAAACAACATTTGCAAACATCTTACGCGCGCGCCGAAGCCTTTTTTCAAATTGGCAAAAAAGACGTTCACTATGAAATGACTGTCTGGCCCATCTATGACGAGCGGAGAAACATGACGGGGCGTATTTTTATCTCGCACGACATCACCACGCTTAAAGAATTGGAGCAGGAACTCCGCGACCTCAACGCCAAGCTCGAAGACCGCGTCCGCGCGCGCACCTCAGAACTGGCTGAATCTTACGATACCACGCTCGAAGGCTGGGCGCGCGCGCTTGAGTTACGCGACAAGGAAACCGAGGGTCATACGCGGCGCGTCACGGATGTTACTTTGAAGATTGCCGTCAAGATGGGTATTGCAGGCGACGATCTGGAGCATGTCCGCCGCGGCGCAATCTTGCACGACATTGGCAAAATGAGCGTCGCCGATAGTATCCTGCTGAAGCCGGGCAAATTAACTCGTGAAGAACGCATCATCATGGAACGCCATCCCGAAACTGCGCGTAAACTTCTCTTGCCCATTCCATTTTTGGAAAAGGCTTTAGACATTCCGTATTGTCACCACGAAAAATGGGACGGCAGCGGCTATCCGCGCAGACTTAAAGGAGAAGAAATTCCTCTCGCGGCGCGCATCTTCGCCGTCGCGGATGTGTGGGACGCCGTCAACGTTAAACGTCCCTATAAAAAAGCATGGGCGCGCGAAAAAGCCATCGCGTATTTTATCGAGCAATCGGGCAAGCACTTCGACCCTCGCATCGTCAACGTCTTTTTGGAAATGATCCATAAAGGCGAGATATAATCTAAAAAATGTTTTTAGGACTCAAATAATGCCCGATCAAATTTATGTCATAGGACACGTCAACCCCGATACCGATTCCATCGCATCTGCAATGGGATACGCTTGGCTGTTGCGTGAACGCGACGGAGCAAACGTCATTGCCGCGCGCGCGGGAGCGCTGAATCCGCAAACCGCGTGGGTATTAAAAATGCTCGGCATTGAAGCGCCCGTTTTGCTGATCAATGCCTCGCCGCGTTTTGAATCCGTCATGCGCCGACTTGATATCATCCGCCCCGAATCGCAACTCGGCGCCGCGTGGACTCTCGCTGCGCGCACCGGCGGAATCGCGCCCGTCGTTAGCGAAGACGGCAAACCATACGGAATCATCAACGGCATGAGTCTGTTCAAATATTTTAGCGATACGCTCGGTCCGCGACCCGGCGATACCACCGTGCGCGAGATGATGTCTGCGGAATGTAAAGACGCGGCGGATACTACCGTTCCAAAATATGCGGCGAACGCGCACATCCGCGACGCGCTCAATAAAATATTGCGCGATGAGTTCAACGATTATTGGGTGGTGGATGAAAACGGCGTTTACGTCGGCATTGCGAATCAACGCGAGGTGTTAAATCCGCCGCGCTTGAAGATCATTCTCGTGGATCATAACGAACCGCGTCAAGCCATTGCCGCGCTTGAAGAAGCCGAGTTGCTTGAAATTCTCGATCATCATCGGTTAGGAAATCCATACACACATCAACCGATTCGCTTTACTGTGGACGTGGTCGGCTCAACCTCGACTCTCGTTTCAGAGATGACCGCCGAAGCGGGACTCTCCATGCCGCCCGCTTTAGCCGGCGCGCTGCTCGCGGGATTGCTCGCCGATACGCTGATACTCACTTCGCCCACCACTACGCCACGCGACAACAACGCCGCCGAACGTTTATCGCGCTGGGCATTCGTTGGCGGAAGTCCGCTGACAGGCGAGACGATTCAATCTTATGGTAAACAAGTTCTCAACGCGGGCGCGGGACTCTCGAACCGCGATGCGAAAGATGTGGTCAGCACAGACATCAAATCGTTTGAAGGCGGCGGATTTAATTTCGCAGTGGCGCAAGCCGAAGTGACCGACATCATGCAATTGAGCGAACACCTCGAACCGTTGCAATCCGCGCTGAACGATCTGCGCGATAAACGCGGACTTGACTTCGCCATGTTGCTCGTCACCGATGTCGTGCGCGGCACGAGTCGCTTGCTGGTCACAGCCAACGCGCCCGCTATCTTGGACGACCTCCCCTATCCCCCGCTCGCCGACGGCTCCCGCGACGCGCAAGGCGTAGTTTCAAGAAAGAAACAATTGCTGCCTGCGGTGTTGGGATTGTTGGAAAAGTAATGAGAGATTCAATTTATCAAGCCCTTTCTGAAATTGAAAAGAATAATGAATCCGCCGCGCTTTGCACAGTGGTTGGAAGCAAAGGCTCAACGCCGCGACATGTGGGCAGCAAAATGCTTGTCTATCCCGACGGGAAATTTATCGGCACAGTCGGCGGCGGCGACCTTGAACATCGCGTCCTTGACGAAGCGTGGATCGCGCTCAGCGACGGGCAGGCAAAAATGTTGCATTACAACATGGCTGATCCATCGCGCGGCGACGTGGGCGTGTGTGGAGGTCAGGTGGATGTTTTTGTGGAACCAATTTTTCCTGCGCCGCTGGTCATTGTCATTGGCGCGGGACATGTCGGTAAGGCGGTGGTGCATTTGGCAAAGTGGCTTGGTTTCCGCGTGGCGGTTTGCGACGATCGCGTCGAATTTTGCAACCCGGAAACCACGCCTGAAGCCGATGCGTATTATCCAGTGACGATGGATAAACTTCCGCAGCAAGTGAAGATTGACAAGCGCGCGATTTTAATCCTGACCACGAGAGGATCAGCGGTAGACGTAGCGGGACTTGCTCCGCTATTAGATTCTCCCGCCGTATATATCGGAGTCATCGGCTCAAAGCGCAGATGGGCAACCACTGTGAAAGCCTTGAAGAAAAAAGGAATCAGCGACGCGAAGATCGCCAAAGTCCGCTCGCCGATGGGATTGGAACTGCAAGCCGAAACGCCCGAAGAGATCGCAGTTAGCATTATGGCTGAGGTGATGACGATCCGCGATAAGGGGACGGGGAAGTCTATGGGGAGCGATTAGTGGTTAGTAATCAGTGAGCAGTAATCAGTAACATGGATGAAATTCTAAAAAATGTTCTTGTAACCGCAAGTTCATTCGACTATAATCAAGAGCGTTAACATAAAAAGGAGATAACTATGGCTAGAATTTTTGACGTCATTGAATACGCAACTGAGATGAATGATGAGATCGTTCACCGATTTCCCGAGACAGGGATTGGCGATTATCGCATCGGTTCGCAAGTGATCGTGCGCGAGAGTCAGACTGCGGTGTTCTTCCGCGACGGCAACGCATTGGATGTGTTCAACGCTGGACGGCACACAATTGCGACTGCGAATATTCCGAAGATCATTGATTTTATCGGCAAGGCGTTTAATGATCGCACACCCTTCCCCGCCGAAGTTTATTTTGTTTCGATGAAAGAATTTGCAAGCAAGAAGTGGGGCACGCCGCAGCCGATCATCGTGCGTAATCCGGGCATGGGCTTGGGCGTGGCGTTGCTGCAAGGCTTTGGCACATATTCGTTTCAAGTAAAAGATCCGCAACAGTTTGTGACTCAAATTGTCGGCACAACCGGCACATACCAGACGGCTGAAATTGAAGAACGTTTGCGCACGATGTTGCTTTCCAAATTGCAGGATGTTCTTGGCGAAACGGGCGCGAAACATTCTGTGCCTGATATGATCGGTCTCACTGAGGAGATCGGCGCGTCAGTCCGCGTAAAAGCAAAGGAAGATTTTGAAGCCATCGGTTTGGTGTTGAAAACTTTCTATGTCGGCAACTTGAAGCCTTCTGATAAATCGGCGCAGGAATTGCGCGATATGGGCATGCTCGATATGGCGACTTACACTCAATTGCAAGCGGCGGATGCGATGCGCGACGCGGCGCAGAACCAGAGCGGCGGCGCGGGTCTCACCGCAGGAATCGGCGCGGGCATGGGCATCGGCAATTTAATGGGACAGGCGCTTCAAGGCGGGATGCAGAATACTTCTCAAGGCGGCGCGGCGGCTGGCGCGAAGATGCCCGATGTTATGACTCCCGCCGAAGCGGCGCAGTTTATGAAAGTAGCCGAAAGCGACATTCTCGACTCGATTAAAGACGGCAGTTTGAAGGCAAAGAAAGTCGGCTCGGCGTTTAGGATTAGCAAGGATAATCTCGAAGCGTTTATGAATAGTTAGTAAAACCATTCATGGTTGCGCGTTTGAACGTTTGAACGCGCAACCATTTTTTTGTGGTAAACTTCGCCCGCTAAATTAGGCACCTTCCAATGTGCCTTTCCGTTCCCAACAAACCTACGGTTTGAATAGGAACAAACCCATGGAAAGGAGGTTTTTCCCTATGCGTAATTATGAATTAGTTTGCGTGATCCAGCCCGATCTGGACGAGACCGCTTTTAACGGCGTGATCGAGAAAGTAAAAGGTTGGGTAAGCGAATCTGGCGGCAGCGTTGATAAAGTAGATGTATGGGGTCGGCGCAAGCTGGCTTACATCATCAAGAAGCACCGCGAAGGTCAGTTCGTTTTGTTAAACGTGACGATGAATCCGTCTGCGATCTCTGATCTTGAACGCAACCTGCGTTATCAAGAGCCGATCATCCGTCACATGCTTTCTGTTGCTGGTTAGTTTATTGTCGCGCGTTCAACCATTAACAAGGAGATCTTATGAGCCGAAGTCTCAATAAAGTTCAGATCATTGGCTATCTTGGAAAAGACCCCGAGATGCGTTACACCCCTTCGGGAAAACCTGTGACCACATTCACTGTGGCGGTTAGCCGTTCTTGGAGCAGCACGAGCGGGGAACGCCATAATGAAACCGAGTGGTTCAATATTGTCGCGTGGAGCAATCTGGCGGAGACCTGCAAACAGTATCTCTCAAAGGGACAACACGTTTATATTGAAGGACGTTTGCAAACTCGTCGCTGGGACGATAAAGAAGGTCAGAAGCATACCAGTGTGGAGATCGTCGCAAACGAAATGATCATGCTTGACCGACGCGATGCAAATACTAATCACGTTCAAGAAGCCGACAGCGTTTCTTCCGACGCTGACGCTGTTGCAACCCCAACGGAAGATGAATTTCCGTTCTAGTACATTTGGAGTAAATTATGGCTGACGATAGATATACATCGGGCGGCGAAGGCGGCGGCGACCGCAAGTTCTTCGCTAAACCCAAGTTTTGTCAATTTTGCGCCGACAAGACTCTGGTCATTGATTATAAAAAGACCGACTTGTTACGCAAATATGTTACCGAAGAAGGCAAGATCCGTCCGCGCCGCCAAACCGGCGCATGCGCGAAGCACCAACGCGTAGTGGCGGCGGCTGTGAAACGCGCCCGTCATTTGGCATTCCTGCCATTTAGCGGCAGGTCGCTGGACGACGGACGTTCCTAGCGCCGAAAGAATTTTATGGGGCATGGAATTTATCCATGCCCCATATTTGCGCGTTGCTGTTATTTTTTTGATTAAGGAGTAGAAATATGCCTAACAAATCGGGCGATCAGTCCGTGATGCATAAGAAACATATCGCTCGTCTTGAACGCGAGCGTAAACAAAGTCGAATGATTTTGTATACCTTCATTGGCATTGTTATTGCGGTTATTCTTGCGATTGGATACGGTTATTTGTATATCAATTACCTGCAACTCAAGAATCCCGTCGCGCAAGTGGGAGAAACAAAAATCCTCGCGGGAGATTTTGAAGCGCGTGTGCGCTTGCAACGCCAGCAATTGCTCGGACAATATAGCATGTACAAACAGTACGAGCAATTCGGCATGGATGTAAAAGCCCAATTAGATCAAATTCAGGGAATGTTAGATTCTTCTGAATCGCTGGGACAATCTGTCTTGGATCAAATGGTCAACGAAGAGATCATTCGCAAGGAAGCCGCAAAGCGCGGAATCACCGCCAGCGACGCGGAGATACAAGCGAAGATCGAAGACTCGTTTAGTTATTATCCCAAAGGAACGCCGACGCCTTCAGTTACGCCGACTCAGTTCTTTACGCCAACCATCCCCGCGGAAGCGTTCACCATCGTAACCATTACCCCCACGTCGCTTCCTACGCTTGAAGCGACTGTCACTGTCGAAGCGACAGCAGCCGCAACGCTCGCCGCGACGGATGCAACCGCCACAGGCGCTCCGCAAGCGACAGCGACTTTCGCGCCAACAGAAACGGCGACGATAGCCCCAACGCTTACGCCGAATTTCACGCCTACCATAACGTCAACCTCTACGCCGGCGCCGACCGCCACACCCTACACCAAAGAAGGTTTTGACAAACGATTCAAAACCTCTCAGGAAAGGTTGATGAAACTTGGTTTCGCAGATAATGTTTACAGGTCGTTCTTTGAAACCCAAATTTTGGAAGAAAAACTTAAGGACGTGATTGCGGCTGACGTCGCTCACTCCGAAGATCAAGTTTGGGCGCGTCACATTCTTGTCGCAGA
>JAVHOY010000029.1:0-6913 GCA_036170295.1 bacterium | reverse complement strand
GAATTTGAAGCGGCAGCCTTCGCTTTAAAAAAGCCGGGCGATTTCACCACAACGCCGGTCAAGAGCCAGCTTGGTTTCCACATCATTCAATTGATCGCCAAGCAAACTCGCCCGCTCACTGCCGACGAGTACCAAACCGCGCGCGATAAAGCCTTCACCGATTGGCTTGCGACTGTCAGAAAGGGTTACGACGTGAAAACCTACGATCTGTGGAAGCAGCACGTCCCCGCCGAACCGAACTTCGTCACCATCGCAACCGATGCTGCTAATCAACAACTGACCACCGTAGCGGAACAAAAGAACGCAACTGCAACACCCACCGTAAAACCATAACTCACACCAGAATTAAATAAAAAAAATCCGCCTCGCATTGAGACGGATTTTTTTATCCTTCATCCTTCACAATTCATCCTTTCCCCTACCCCCGCTTCAACATATCGTCTGTGACTTGATCCAGTCTCAAACTAATAATTTGACTTGCAGAATCGCGTCCCATCGTAATTCCATAAATCACATCTGCGGCTTGGACGGTATTGCGGTTATGTGTGATGATGATGAATTGCGTTTCTTTGCTCAGGTCAATTAACAAATCGCGGAAGCGTCCTACGTTGGCTTCGTCGAGCATCGCATCCACTTCGTCCATCACGCAGACGGGCGTGGGCGAAACTTTGAGCAGCGCAAAGACCAGCGCAATCGCGGTCAAACTTCGCTCGCCGCCGGAGAGCATGGAAAGTCCCTGCTCGCGTCTGCCGGGCAAACGCGCTTCAATTTCGATTCCAGTCTCTACAAGATTTTCAGGATCGGTCAACGCTAAGCGCGCCGAACCGCCGCCGAACAAACGCACAAAAGTTTCGCGGAATTGTTTATCCACCGCGTCAAACGTGCGCGAAAATTCTTTGATAGTAATATCGTCCAATTCAGCGACAACCTGTTTCAAATCCACTTCTGCTTTTCGCAAATCTTCCACTTGAGTTTTCATAAACTCAAAGCGTTCTTTTTCCTGCTCGTATTCCGTTTTTGCCTCGGGGTTGATCGGTCCCATGCGGCGGATTTGTGCGCGATGATGATTCAATTGATCTTCAATTTCAGGCGCAAGTTCCGTCACCACGGGCAACTCCTCGACCATGCCGTCTAAAGGCAGCGGAACGGGACCCGAAACGTCGGCGGCATATTCAAACATGACCAAGCCAAAATCGTCGGTGATCTTCTGATGCAAATTTTCCAACGCTTCTTGTTTGCGCGTTTGCTCCAATTGCACCTGACCGTAAGAGCGTTCGCTGTTTGCGAAAATCTTTTGCGCGTTAAATTCCGCCTCTTGCAAGCGCGCTTCTTCCTGCTCCGCCATTTCCAAATCTTTTTCGGCAGGCTCGATCAACACGCGCGTCTCTTCAATTTGAACATGCAAGCCGCTTTCGTTTTCATGCAAGCGCGTTTTTTCATTGTCCAAACCGTTCAAGGAATTTTCAGCGTCTTGCAAACGCGAAGCCAATTCAACGCGACGCGAATCCAAACGCGTAATTTCTTTGGTTCGCTCATCGCGCTTTGCCTTCGCGCTTACCGCGCTTTGCTCAGAAACCGCGACGCGCGTACTCCAATATGAAACTTGCTCTTGCAATTCATCAGCAGCCACTTCGCTTAACTTCGCGGAAATATCTTTCAATTGCGATTGCGATTCGACGGAACGATTCTCAACTTCAATTTGCGACTCGCTGATTTTTTGCTGAAGCGCGTTTGCTTCCATTGCTTCAGATTCAAATTGCGCCAGTTGTTTTTTCTGCCATTCAAGTTGACGCTGCGCCGCTTCAAATTCCAAACCCGATTGCTGCTCGGTTTCCTGTATTTCTCCTAAATTCACGCGGGCTTCGCGCGCATCTGTTTCTGATTGCGACAATTCGCGCTGCGCCTGTGTAAGTTGATTCGATAAACGCTCGACCAAATCATTCGATTGAGTCAACCGCGCAAGAATTTCGCTCATCGCGGAATCCAATTCGCGGCGGCGGCGCGGTCTGCTCAGCGCTGAGGATGCGGCGGTCTTGCCCGCGATGACCAACCCATCGCCGCGAAACACTTCGCCGCGCAGAGTCACCGCGCGCGCGTGAGGCGGCAAATCGCGGAGCGCTTGGCGCGCGGAATTTCTATCGCGGGCAATCAACGTTTGACCTAGCATCAAACGCACCGCGCCGCGCAGTTCATCGGGAGAATTCACCAGCTCGGATGCGACGCCGAGACAATTTTCATCGTTGGGTTTATTAAGCAAAACGGTATTGCGTTCGTCCAGCGGAAGCAAAGCCGCGCGTCCCGCGTCATTCGCTTCAAGCAAAACCAGCGCGTCTTCAAGTTGATTCGCGTCCAGCAAAACCGCATCAAGCGTATCGCCAAGCGCGGCGGCAATAGCGGTCTCAAGTTCTGCGGGAACATCTAACGCAGCGCTCAACGCGCCGCGCGCGCCGCTGAGTTTGGATTGACGCGCCGCATCCAAAAGATAACGCGCGCCTTCGGCGTAACCTGCCAGCGACTGCTCGGATTGTTCAAGCACTTCGAGCTGCGCCTTCAAACGCGAGTGATCCGATTCCTGTTTGGCGCGTTCATCCAGCGCGGCGCGGCGGTCAAGTTCAATTGAATTAAATTCATTCTTCCGCGCGACAGATTTTTCTTCGGCTTGCTGCAAAGCAGATTGCGCTTGTTCGCGCGCCTGACGCGCCGATTCATGTTGCGCCTTCGCTTTCGCCAAAAGCGACTCGCCGTTTGCAATGGAATTTTTTGTTTGTTCAATCTTTTGCGTTTGCGCTTCGATGCGCGATTTCAATTCATCCAAACGCGCATTGTTTTCGGCGCGCTGTTGACTATGATTTTCAATTTGATTGCGAATGAGCGCGAGTTCTTCTTCCAGCGCGGCGCGATCCGATTGACGCGCTTGCAAAGCGTTCTGCGCGTTGGCAAATTGATTCTTCGCTTCGTCGTATTCGCTTTGCGCGCGCGTTACATCTTGTTCCGATTCGTTGTAGCGTTCATTGGCAAGATGCAATTCATTCGTCGCGTTTTCTTGATCCGAAAGAATGGACGCTTGCGAATTAGTCAACGCGCGGCGGCGTTCTTCAAGAACCGCCAACTCGCGGCTAATAGATTCGCGTTGATTATGCAATTCAGATGATTGACGATGCCAGCCGCTCAATTGCGCGCGCAGACCTGAAAGTCGCTCGCGGAACGATACATATTCGGCTTGCGTTTTTTCGTGCGCAAAGCGCGCATCCTGTACGCGCAATTCCTGTGAGCGCACAGTTTCGCGGATATCGGTCAGGTCGCGCTGCGCGCGATGCCAATGATAGCCGTACCATTCGCGCAACGTGATTTTCATATCGGCTTGCGCGCGGGCGAAATCAATGGCGCGTTTTGCTTGACGTTCCAAACTTTTGATGCGCGGTTCGAGTTCCGCCATAATATCGAGGACGCGCTCAAGATTGCGCTTAGTATTTTCCAGCCGCTTCAAAGCCTCGTCGCGGCGCGCGCGATAGAGACCCACGCCCGCAGCTTCTTCAAACAAACGGCGACGGTCATCGGCTTTGAGCGCGAGCGAAGCGTCCACCAAACCTTGACCGAGAATGGTGTAGGTGCGTTCGCTTAGTCCAGCCTGCGCGAGCAGCTCGTTCATCTCGCGCAAACGAACTTGCTGCGCGTTGATGAGATATTCGTTATGCCCGTCGCGATGCGCGGTGCGCGAAAGCGCGACTTCGGAGAAATCCACAGGCAGCCATTGCTCGGTATTGTCGAAGGTGATGGTGGCTTGCGCCATGCCCGCGCGCGCGCGGCGCTCCGAACCGGAGAAGATCATATCTTCGGTTTTTTTGCCGCGCAATAATATGTACGATTGCTCGCCCAATACCCAGCGAAGCGAATCGGCGATGTTGGATTTGCCGGAACCGTTCGGTCCGACGATAGCGGTAATTCCGCTGGCGAATTCAAACACGGTGCGCGAAGCAAATGTTTTATATCCTTGCAGTTCGAGTGATTTTAGGCGAAGAGACATGAGGATTTTTGATTTCCAATTTCTAGTGTTATAGGTTTGAAAATTTGAAGGTTGAAAGGTTCGCCAGCAACTTGCGAACCTGCTAACTTTTTAACGTATCTACATCACGCCCAAATTATTCAGCGCATCTTGAGCGGCGGCTTGTTCGGCGTAACTTTTACTTGTGCCAGAGCCGTGTCCTTTAATCTCGCCGACAATTTCTACAACCATTTCAAAGATAACGGCGTGATCGGGTCCGCTGGCTCTGACCACGCGATAATGCGGCGAGCCAAATTTTTGCGCTTGCGACCATTCTTGCAGGAGGCTCTTCGCGTCGTGAATTTCAGCGAGAACAGAGGCGCGCGCTTTTTCAAGAATAGGCATGACGAACGCATCCACCGCTTTAAGACCCGCGTCCAAATACAACGCGCCGATGAGCGCCTCAAAAGCCGAGCCGAGCAAGTTATCGCGGTCTTTTCCGCCTGACACAGATTCTCCGTGCCCGAGTCGCAGCGCGCGCCCCAAATCCAGTTTGCGCGCGAACTTGGCAAGTTGTTCGTTACGCACCAACGCCGAGCGCATCTTGGTTAAATCGCCTTCGGGAAGTTCAGGAAAGCGGTTGTACACCCACGCGCCGACGGTGAAATCTAGCACAGCGTCGCCAAGAAATTCAAGGCGCTCGTTATCTTCGACAGCCTGCAAATGTTCATTGAGATAAGAGCGATGAGTTAAAGCGCGCGTGAGCAAAGATAAATTGGAAAAGGGCAGACCCAGCCTGCGGCTCAGGTCGGCGGCGGATTCTGCATTCCGCGTATTGGGGTTGGACATAAGGGGAACCTCCCAGAACTTAGGGAGCGCCAAACTCCGCGCTTGCAGGGTCTCGCGTTCCATTAGTTCCAAATTTTGAGCGGGGCGAATTGTAACCTGAATTTTAAGGGAAAGCGATTTTTTAAGATAAAATCAGACATCTTTCTGGAGGCAGCATGACTGAAATCAGCAATGAGACGCGTTTTTTGCACGCAATTGAAATGGGAGCGGGAGCATGGCAATGGGGTGATCGCATGATTTGGGGATATGGGCAAACGCATACCGATAAGGAAATCCGCGAAGCATTTTACGCTTCACTAAATCTCGGTGTTCGTTTTGTGGATACCGCCGAAATTTACGGCTCGGGTTATTCAGAACGATTATTAGGAAAGTTCTTAAAAGAAACCGATCAGCCTGTGCTGGTTGCGACAAAGTTTTTCCCTTGGCCCTGGCGTTTTACAAAGGAAGCGATTCCGCGCGCGCTGAAACGAAGTTTGGAACGTTTGGGATTGGAATCTGTTGACCTATATCAGATTCACTGGGCTACGCCGTTGATGAGTCCTGAAAAGATGATGGAAGGCATGGCGGAATGTCTCAAGCGCGGGATGACGCGCACGGTGGGCGTATCCAATTTCAATGAGCAGAAAATGATCCGCGCTTATACCACGCTTGCGCGGCACGGAATCCCGCTCGCGTCGAATCAAGTCCACTATAGTTTATTGAACCGCGAAATCGAGAAGAATGGAACGCTTGCGCGCTGCAAGGAATTGGGCGTCCGCGTGATCGCATATTCTCCGCTGGAGATGGGCATGTTGACCGGAAAATATTCGTCCGCAAATCCCCCATCTGGAATGCGCGGCGCGCAATATGCAGAGTTGTTGAAGAAGATTCCCGCGCTGATTCAATTGATGCAAGAGATTGCATTAAATCACGGCGATAAAACCGTCTCGCAAGTGGCGCTGAATTGGCTGATTTGCAAAGGCGCGTTGCCGATTCCCGGCGCGAAAAACGCCAAGCAAGCGGAGCAAAATGCCGGCGGCGCAGGCTGGCGTTTGACGGACGATGAAGTTGCAAAATTGGACGAGGAGTCGGATAAGATACGGGAATATCAAAAGAAATAGCAAGAAGCCTATAAGTTCCTAAAAGCAGACCTCCGAGATTTTCAAAATTTCGGAGGTCTGCTCGTTTATCATTTCTCCGTCATCCCATGTTCGGCGTCGAAGACGTGGGAGCGCATGTTGGCGATCCACTGTTTGCCGTCTTCGGTCAGGCGCAGATATTGAAGCGCGTCTTGAATATAAGGGCTGACTCCGTTCCAATAAAAGGAGGCGTAATTTTTACGCACATCATTCGGAGTTTTATAACCAATTTTTTCATTCGCGCCAAGTTCTTGAAATTCATAAAATAACGCGGGGGCTTTTCGTAAATAATCAGGGTCGCCGAGCTGACCGATAAAATCAGCGGCGCGCACCAATCCGCCCAAATTTTTTGTGTCTTTATAAAATTCGTCGAGTGGAGAAGGAAAGCGCGTCATTTCGATATAAGAAGCGATGACTTCCGCGTCGAGGTGTTTGGTCATATCTTGAAGTAAACTGGAACAAAAACGCTCTCGAACAAATAATTTACTGCGATTGACGTGGTAAGGCGTCAGCGCGACGTCGGTGCCGTCAGGCGAAATGTAAACCATCTCATCGTCTATGCCTGTTGCGAAACGATCCTTCGTGTCATTCCTGCACACGCCTTTGACATAACCAATATCATGGCATAAAACTGCGATCATGTAATGCATCCAATCGCGCGGAGCGACGCCGCCTTCGCGCAAATGTTTTCCTTCAAGGATCGCCTGACCCGCAAGCGAAACCATGATGGTATGGTCAACGTCGTGATAGAGCGCGTCTGAGTTGGCGATATTTTCAAGCGCAAGCCTGCCGCACCACGCAACAATGCGCCCAAAAGCTGGATCAATTTCGCCATATGTGCGCTGATATACAGTCCGCAATTGCTCGACGAACATGTTAATTGTAAATTCTTGCCATCTGAGAATCATGGGAATACCTCAAAGAATAAAATAGGCGAAATTACTTTCAAGAGTCTACCAGAAAT
>JAVHOY010000028.1:0-4990 GCA_036170295.1 bacterium | reverse complement strand
GATTTCCACGTTGGTCACGCCGCCTATCTTGCGCGCGTTGTTTTCGCAGAAAAATACGAAGGCAGAGAAAATACAAATCGAGACGGAGCTATCTCCTGTTTTATTGAAAGCGAAAGAGTCGGAGGAGTCCTAATGTATTTGATTATTGTGTTTTTGCATAACCCTGATTTGTTGGAAGAATTGATGGAAGCCTGGGATCAAGAAGGCGTCAACGGCGCGACGATTCTTTTCAGCGTGGGCATGGGACAGTTCCTTGAAAAACTAGGACTGCGCGACGATATTCCCTTGATTCCCTCTCTGGATGATTTTTACGAGTCGTCCGAAAAACTCAGCCGCACGATCTTCGCCACCATAAAAGACGAAGCGCTGATCGATAAAATTGTGGACGCCACCCAGCGCGTGATGGGCGATCTAAATCAGCCTGAAACCGGCATGTTGCTTGTCTTGCCAGTAGTGAAAGCGTATGGCTTATATAAAACAGGGAGAACAAAATGACGACTAACCCTATTCATTTATTGTTGATTGCGGTTGTTCAGGAACAAGACCTTGATACGGCGATGCGCGCGTTGCAGAAAATTGGCGCATCTCTGACTTATCTTTCCAGCGCGGGCGGTTTTCTCGGACGCCGCAACGCGACGTTATTGATCGGCTTGCCCGTTGCAAAAGAAAAAGAAGCGCTGGAGGTTTTGCAAAATTCCTGCCGCCAGCGCATTGAATACATGACGCTTCCGCTGGAAGGTTCAGCCATGCCCATGCCCGCGCCCGTGCCTGTCACGGTCGGCGGCGCAACGGTTTTTGTTTTGCCTGTGGAAAGATTTGAACAAATTTAAAAATCAACAAACCCTAAAGGCTTTAAAAACCCTTAGGGTTTAATGGAGAAGAGAAAATGAAAATGATCATCATCATCGTGAAAGACAACGACGCCGATACGCTCACGCAATCCTTCACCGCCGAAAATTTTCGCGTCACGCGCGTCGCTTCGACGGGCGGCTTTATGCGCAGCGGAGTCGTGACTATGCTGCTCGGCGTGGAAGACGATCAAGTGGACGCGGCGATTCAGGTCGCGCATAAATCATTGCCTTCAAAGGTTGACGAAAAACGCGCCACGCTTTTTGTTGTTCCCGTTTTGCGCTTTGAACAAGTGTAGAGCGAATTTAAGGAGAGAAATATGAAATTCAAAGTTGTCTTAGAAGAAAGCGAAGACGGCGGTTACACAGTCTGTGTGCCTTCCTTGCCAGGCTGTATCAGCGAGGGCAATTCAATCGAAGAATCCATGCAAAATATTGAAGAAGCAATTCAACTTTATCTTGAACCTGTAGATGACGATTTTGTTTTTTCGGAGAACGCGTTGGTGCAGGAGATAGAGTTGTGAGCAAAGTTCCAGAACTTCCGTTTACGGAAATCATCAAAGGGTTGCAGCGCGGCGGTTGGATGGTTGTTCGTCAACGCGGAAGTCATATTCGTTTGCAAAAACGGTTTGACGGCGAATTATTGAAAATTACAGTTCCCGCTCATCGCCCCGTAAAATGATCCACGCTCGCTCATATACTGAAACAAGCCAGACTCGACGTAGATGATTTTCTAAACCTAATTTGAACGGCGCAAACTCCGAGACAATTCTCGGAGTTGTTTTTTCGGGTGATATAATTTTCAAAATATTATTTATGGAGAAACTCACATGGCACAAAAAATAAAATTTGGCACAGACGGCTGGCGCGCAGTCATTGCCGAAGATTACACCTTCGATAACGTCCGCCGCTGCGCGCAGGGATTTGCAAATTATCTTTTATCGCAAGGCAAGCAGGGACAGTGGGTCATCGTCGGTCACGATAAGCGTTTCAGCAGCGAGCACTTCGCCGCCGCAGTTGCGGAAGTGATCGCTGGCAATGGCTTGAAGGTTTATTTAACCGACGGCGCGACCCCCACGCCCGTCATTGCTTACGCGGTGGTGGATAAAAAAGCCGCAGGCGCGGTCAATATCACCGCGAGTCACAATCCGCCCACCGATAACGGATTCAAAGTCCGCAATTCAACCGGCGGCGCGATTGACCCTGAAGGGTTGAATCAAATTGAAGCGGGGATTCCCGACGATATTAAAGACGTCAAACGCAAGGATTATAAAGAAGCGGAATCCGCTGGCGTAATTGTCAAATTTGACGCGGCGACTCCGTACATTGAACATTTGACTCGCGACGGCTTGATTGACTTGCAGCCGATCAAAGACGCGGGATTAACCGTGATGGTGGACGCGATGTGGGGCAACGGCGCGGGCTGGTTCACGCGTTTACTCGCGGGCGGAAAAACCCGCGTGATCGAAATTCACAACACGCGCAATCCATCCTTCCCTGAAATGAAACGCCCCGAACCGATTCGCCCAAATATTGACGTGGGTTTGAAAGCGACAGTGGATAACAAAGCCGATATTCTACTCATCACCGACGGCGACGCGGATCGCTGCGGCATTGGCGACGAAAACGGCGAATTCATTAATCAATTGCGCGTGTTTGGTTTGCTCGCATATTACATGCTTGAAATTCGCGGCGATCGCGGCGATATTGTCAAGACTCTTTCCACAACAAATATGTTGAACGTGCTGGGTAAAATTTACGGCGTGCCTGTTCATGAAACCGGCGTGGGATTCAAATTCGTCGCGCCGAAGATGACCGAAACCAACGCGCTCATCGGCGGCGAGGAAAGCGGCGGCTATGCTTTTCGCGGAAATGTTCCGGAGCGCGATGGAATTCTCGCGGGCTTATATATGCTTGATTTCATGGTCAAGACCGGCAAGAAGCCGACCGAATTGTTGAAAGACTTGTTTGCCAAAGTCGGCGGCGAATATTTCTATGACCGCGTGGATAGTCCCTTTAGCGGTGATCGCGCCACACGCGAGAAGATCATCATGGCTAACTATCCCAAGACGCTCGGCGGCTTGAAAGTGACCGAACTTGTCACGGTGGACGGTTTCCAATTCAAAATGGAAGACGGCGGCTGGATGTTGATTCGCTTTAGCGGCACGGAACCTATCTTGCGCGTGTATTGCGAAACGCGGCATGGCGATAAGGTCAAAGCGATTTTGGAAGACGGCTTGAAGGTTGCGGGAATAAAATAATCGTTGACACGTTGAAACGCCAAAACGTTTTAACGTGTCAACTTTTTAACTTGCAAACATGCTCGCCGCGCAGATATTTTATATTTCGTCTCGCCTTCTCTTCAAAACAAAAATGAGACTGAATAATGCGGGCAGGATAAAAGCAGAACCGCAAATCGGATTTGGGTTTGTAGTTGGCGTTTTCGTTGGCGCAACGGAGACTTGCAACGTTGGCGTCGCCTCCATTTGAACAGGCAACGTTGGCGTGGGTTCTGGCGTCTCAGTTAAAACTGCATAAGGCGTGGGTGGAATGGGCGTAGCGGTTAGTCCCAATAAAATAAATTTGTCTCCCTCCATTTTGACCGCTTCTGGGATCGAATAACTTATTTCGGTCAATAAATCTTTGGCTTGCTGATTATTCGGATCGAGCGCAAGCGCGGTCTCAAGTTCGGATAATGTACGCGGGAGGATTTCCTGAACATCCGCTTGATTTCCAAAATATAAATCAAAATAATAATGCGACCACAACAGATTCGCATAACCGTAATGCCATAAAGAATCGTTTGGAAGAAGCGCAAGACATTTTTCATAAGCGCTCTTGCTCAAGTCGTACATTTCACGTCCGGCGGGATCTGTACGCAGTTCCCCATGCTTTTGGAGCAAAATTTCTTTATACGCTTTAGCAAGCCTGCCCCACGCTTCGCCGTCGTTTGGATTCTTTGTCACGGTATCGGTTTCCTGCAAAATAGCTTCCCATAGCGAGGGTGTGACAACGACAACCATGATGTTATTTTCCCAGGTTGGCTCCAACTCCTCAAAATGCCAGCGGACTTCATTTCCACTGATTGCGCCGCCCGAAGTTGCAGCGCTGTACCCATATACATCTTTCATCCAAACATTTTGCTGATTCACTTGATACGGAAAACGGATGATAATATCCGCTGCGCCGATGGTTCCATTCCAACCTGCGCCCGTCTCCAGAATATATTTAAAAACTTCATAAGGATAATATCCAAATCCATTAACGGGGTACGCCACCTCAATCGTTACATCCTGCGCAGGAGGAAAAGTTATGTCAAACACTGTCCAGGGAATTTCGGCGCGCTCATGGTAGGACATTTCGCTGTTGAAAAATGGCTGCATCTCGCGCTTGGTTGGGATCGTTTTGCCGTTGATTTTCACTGCAATACTTTTGATCTCAGGAAAATTTCCCATACCGTCAGAATTGCCGTTAAAAAAAGATAATGGAAAACGCGCCCGCATTTTCTCTTCCTGATCGCCGAGGTTGCGCATGGTGAAAACCGCCTGGGTTTTGGCAATCGCTTCGCGCGGGTTGACGGGGTCTTTGGAAATAGTCAGCGTCACCGTCTCTGCCATCATGCGTACCTGAGTGGCTTCGCTTCCGGGAACTAGATTTGCGCCGGGCGGCGATTCGGGCGGCGCGACGTCTGCGTGAACGCTGCTTCGCGGAAAGATAAATAGTATCAGGATTAACAAAAGAACATAAAGTTTTTTCATCGGACGCTCCTTTCAATTTGTATTCAATTAGGACTTACTCAAGTCGCCTGCCATTCAGATGCATCTTGCGTAAGTCCTCTCTCTAAAGGAATGTGTTGTTCCGCGTTCAGGCACGACATTTGCGCCTTGATTTCTCTCCCATACTGGACAGCCTCGCTCGCTTCGCTTGGAAATGAAGCGCGGCTCTTTTCCGCTTCGCTCGGCAATTGTATTGCGCTCATTGATCCTATTTTCGCAGACCTTTATGTTTTTGACAACCTGCTATTTGTTTCTCACTGAGCAGTTACAAATTTTCCCTGCTTTTTTTAGATTTGGAATTGTCGGCTTTTCATTGACTCATTTTGTTTTTCGAGTAGAATACCGCCCATCATGTTTACAGTATTT
>JAVHOY010000027.1:0-4996 GCA_036170295.1 bacterium | reverse complement strand
TTTTACTTCATCCTTTCAAAGAATTCAAGTCGTCAATATTGATGTTCTTTTTGGATTTGAAAATTTCCACAAGCAGCGCGAGACCCACAGCCACTTCTGCGGCGGCGACGGCGATGACGAAGAACACAAAAATCTGCCCGTTGAACGTTTGGAAGACGCTGGAAAACGCGACGAAGGCAAGGTTCGCGGCGTTGAGCATCAACTCGACGGACATGAAAACGATCAACGGGTTGCGGCGGATCAACACGCCGAGCGCGCCAATCGTAAATAAAACTGCGGATAAAGCGACGTAATCATTTACGGGAACCATTATTTCTGCCCTGCCTTTTCTTGTTTAGCCAAGACGATTGCGCCGACCATCGCGACCAAAAGCAAAACGGACGCGACTTCAAACGGCAACAAGTATTGATTGAACAACATCATCGCCATCTCGCGCAGACTGTCCATAGAGTTAAGCGAAGCGTCCGGCGAAGCGATGACTCCGCTTGATGAAGCGCGCGAAAAAATAAGATAAATGGATTCAACCGCCAGCATGACCGCCAGCAAAACGGCAAGCGGCTTCTGCCACGGAAGCGCTTTGGAAGGCGCGAGACTTTCCGCGCCGAGCAGCATGATGACGAAGAGGAACAACACCATGATCGCGCCCGCGTACACGGTGATCTGCGTCATGGCAATAAACGGCGCGCCGAGCAAAAGATAAAACACCGCCACCGTGACAAAGTTCAGCGCGAGAAACAACGCTGAATACACGGCGTTCTTGCTGAACAACATCCCTAACGCGGATGAGACAGCGATGAGGGAAAGAACGAGGAATATTATTAAATCAGAAGTCATAGGCAACCTTTTGGTAACTGGTAACTGGTAATTGGTGAGCGGTAATTACTAATTACCAATTACTAATCTGTTGGATCTTTCATTTCAGGCACAGACCTTGTAAACACGCCGACGTCTACTTTGCGCGGAGTGAGCAGTTCGCCCGTCGGGACGGGTTCAAGCAAAAAATCTTTGGTATAAATCGCGTCGCGCCGATCAGTGAACGAGAGTTCGTAATTATCGCCCAGCACAATCGCTTCGGTGGGACAAGCGTCTTCGCAAAATCCGCAGTAGATGCAGCGCAGCATGTTGATTTCATACGTCGAAGCGTAACGCTGACCGGGCGAGAAGCGTTTCTCGTCGGTATTCTCTGAAGCCTCGACGAAAATCGCGTCCGAAGGGCAAGCCGCCGCGCAAAGCGAACAGCCGATACATTTTTCGAGTCCATTCTCGTAGCGTTTCAAAACATGACGACCGCGAAAACGCGGACGCACGGCGCGCTTCTCTTCGGGATATTGGACGGTGACAGTCGGCTCAAAAAGAAAAGTCCGCAACACTTCCCCAAGTCCGCGCGAGAGTTCAATAACGGGATCAAACACGCCCATGAGATTTTCTCCTCAGATCGCGATAAATAAAGACAACCGCTGCCAACGCGCAGAGAATGGAAAGCAGCGGGATGCCCCATAAGAACAGTTGATTGTTTAATTCCTGCGCCAATAAAATGCCCGTTGCGGTAATGAAGACCACCGCCAGTGAAAGCGGCAAAAGAATTTTCCAGCCAAACGCCATCAAACGGTCATAGCGGATGCGGGGCCAGGTGGCGCGGATCCAAATCATAAAGAACAGCAGGACCACAACTTTCAACAGCAAATAAATGGGACCCAAAAACCAGAAGCGATCCACGCTGAAGAAAGTATCTTTCAGAAACCAGAACTCGCGGTAGCCGCCGAAGAATAACGTCGCCGCAATCATGCAAACGACAATCATCTTCTGATATTCAGCCATGAAGAACAGCGCGAACTTCATCCCAGAATATTCCGCGTGATAACCGGCGGTGAGTTCTTGCTCGGCTTCGGGCATATCAAAGGGAGCGCGGTTTACTTCCGCAAGCACGGCGATCAAAAAGATCAGCGCGCCCACAGGTTGAATCATCACAAACCACAAATTTTTTTGCGCGGCTACGATGTCCGCTAAATTCATCGAGTTGCCCAAGACAATCGCAATCGCAAAAGCCAAGCCAAGCGTCAGCTCGTACGAAATCATTTGCGCGGAGGAACGAATGCCGCCGAGCATGGCGTACTTGTTATTGCTCGACCAACCCGCCAGCACAATTCCGTAAACCGCAATGGATGCGATTGAAGTCAGATACAACACGCCGACATTTAAATTCGCCACATACAAGTTAATCACGCGCCCAAATAAATTGAACGATGTGCCAAGCGGGATGACTGCCGCAATCACAAGCGAAGGCACAACGGTCAAAATCGGCGCAAGGAAAAATATGGGCTTATATACTTTTGCAGGAGTCAATTCTTCTTTGAAGATTAACTTCACTGCATCCGCAATCGGCTGCAACAAGCCTTGATAGCCCGCGCGGTTTGGTCCCACGCGCACTTGCATCCGCGCCAACGCGCGGCGTTCATACAAGGTCAAATATGCAAAGCCTGTCAAAAGAATCAGGCAAAGCACAGCGCCTTTTACAATCCATTCAACCCAAATCGTCCAATCCATATCACTTCACCTTTGCCACAACAGGTTCGCGGATGGCAATGCCCATGCTGCGCGGAACAAGCGCGACGCCCGCCGAGATGGTATCGTCAATCTTCACAAGCGCTTCGCCGCTCATGCCGTCGAAACTGATCTTCACGCGCGCGCCAACTTCCACGCCGAGATTCTTCGCGGTATCAGGATGCAGCGTCATGGTCGCTTCGCCCACGCGTTGATTTAATAACTGCGCGGGATTAAGCGTCGCGCCGCGATCATATAACTTATTGACGGGGACAGCCAGCAATTCTTTTTCTTTGGGACGAAGCGCGGCTTCTTTTCTGACCTTTGGAATGTGAACTGTTTTCCCGTTTTGAATCAGCGACGCAAGTTGTACGCCGAGTCCCTGCGTATTTTCATAAGTCGTTCCGCCGTAATACAAATCGCCGCGCCCCACGATGGGCCATTGACCGTGCGTCTCGGCAAGTTTTTCATAAGTCAATTCGTTGAAGGATTCAACGGAATTCGCAAGAATATCAAACACGACAGAAACCGACGTCCCTTCGAGAATGATTCCCATTTGCTTGGCAATTTGAGAGGTGATCGCATAATCGGGTCGGGCGTCGCCTTTGACTGGAACTGCCGCATAAAAACGCTGTACGCGACGCTCGCCGGAAGTGAACGTGCCTTCGCGCTCGGTGAAAGCCTGCGCGGGGAAAACCACGTCCGCGATTTCGGTCGTTGCGGTTTCGAGAATATCCTGCACCGCCACGAACTTCGCGCCGTTCAAAGCCTTCGCCAGCGCGGGAGAATCTCCAACGGGATCAGCGCCGACAATATAAACCGCTTTGCCTTTGAGCGCCTTTTCCAAATCAGGCTCGGGCTGGAAGCCAATCTCCCATGCGCCCTGCTCGTTGGCTCTTTGCCAAACGCCAACCAAACCGTTGTTCGGTTTGCCGATGTGATCGGTTTCTTTCAGTAACTCGCCGCAAGCCGACGCCAGCCCCGCGGAACCGTTCAAGCCAAGTCCCTCGCTGCCGAAAAATACGATTGCGTTTTTTGCCTTTGCAAACTCATCGGAGATTTTGCTTTTCTTGCTGAGGTCATTAATCGTTTTGATTTCATCGCCATACGCATAGCGGATAACGAACTTCGCAAATTTATCCAACTTCGTTTCGCGCGGATTTGCGACAATGAGCGTCGCGCCGCGATCCGCCGCTTGTTTGATTCTCATCCACCAAATCGGCGCTTCTTCATATAAATCGGAAGCGACAACCAAAATCGCGTCGCCCTTGCCCATCTTGCCGATGTTCGTTCCCTGCGCTACGCCGACCAACGCGGTCACGTCGCCGCCGCCCATATCGGAATATAAAATCGCGGTCGCGCCGGCGGTATCTGCCAGCGATTTGAGATTGAACAAATCTTCATTCGCCAAGCGACCCGAAGCCAGAATGACAAAATCTTTTTTGGCTTTTGAGAAATTTTCGGCGGCGAATTTTGTCGCGGCGTCCCATGAGGCGCGCGCGAGTTTTTCATCTTTGCGAATCAGCGGCTTGACGAGGCGCTTCTTGCTTTCAGTATATTGATACCCCGCAAAGCGACCCTTATCGCAAAGCCAAATTTCATTGACTTCTTCGTTTTGTCGCGGCATCATGCGCTTGATGACAATATCGCCGTTGGATTTCGCTTCGCGGCGCGTGTTGAGCGTGGTATTGCATCCGACGGGACATTGTGTGCAAATCGAAGCCTGCGCTTTGAGTTCCCACGGACGCGCGCCAAAGCGGAAGTCCGCAGTGGTCAACGCGCCGACGGGACAAATATCGGTGGTGTTGCCTGAGAAAACGGAATCAAATCCGGGTTCGGATAAAGTAACAATTTGCGTGTTGCGTCCGCGTTCGTCAAAGCCGAGAACGGCTTCGCCCGCGACTTCGCTTTGGAAGCGGATGCAGCGCGCGCATTGGATGCAGCGTTCGCGGTCAAGCCAAATCAACTCGCCGAGCGGAACTTGCTTTTCAAAATGCGCTTTCTCGTCGTAGATAAAACGGCTCTGGCTGGGACCAAACGCCATCGTCAAATTTTGCAGCGGACATTCGCCGCCTTTATCGCAGACGGGACAATCCAGCGGATGCGAAGTGAGCAGGAATTCAACGGTGCCTTTTTGACCCGCCTTCGCTTTATCCGTTGTGGTCATCACCACCATGCCCTCAGAAACGCGATTGGTACACGCGGTTTCAAGTTTTGGCATGAACTGGATTTTCGGCGCGCCGTTTTCCATCACCACCTGACCTGTGGCGCGGTCCAACATGGGGCGACCGACTTCCACGAGACACATGCGGCACATGCCGACCGGTTCGAGTTTGGGATGGTGGCAGAAGACGGGAATATCAACGCCCGCCATCTTCGCCGCGTCCGCGATCAAGGCTCCATCTGGAACCGTTACTTGTTTGCCATTTATTGTTATTGTGACTTGTTTCGTCAT
>JAVHOY010000026.1:0-1142 GCA_036170295.1 bacterium | reverse complement strand
CTCACGCCCATCCCCGAAAAAGCGGATGTGGCAATCATCGGCGGCGGATACACAGGCTTGAGCGCGGCGCGGACTTTGGCATTGCGCGGCGTGAAAGTGGTTGTGTTGGAAGCGGAAACAATCGGCTGGGGCGCGAGTTCGCGCAACGGCGGCATGACGCTGACGGGACTCAAAGTCCCCATGCAAACGGTCATCAAAAAGTATGGGCGGGAAACGGCAAAGGAATTATTCCAATGCTCGCTGGATTCTGTGGATACCGTCGAACAGATTGTCAAAGAAGAAAATATCAATTGCGGATTTGCGCGCACAGGTCACCTGCTGGCGGCGAATAAGCCCAAGCATTATGAAGCGCTCAAAGATGAAGTGGATTTCATGGCGCAGGAATTCAATCATAAAGTCCATCTGGTGGCGCCGAAGGATTTACGCAGCGAGATCGGCACGGATGTATATCACGGCGCTTTGGTGGATGAGGTCAGCGCGGGATTGAATCCCGCTCAGTTCGCGGCGGGACTCGCAGACGCGGCTCAAAAGGCGGGGGCAATGCTTTGCGCGCGAGCGCGTGTGGACAGGCTGAGGCGCGGCGAGAATCGTTTCGTCGTCGAGACAGAGAGAGGCGCATTGAGCGCTGAATCCGTTTTGGCGGCGACATCTGGTTACACGGGAAATGTCACAAAAAATTTGCGGAAGAAAATTATTCCAATCGGGTCATTCATTATTGCGACGGAAAAATTATCGGATGAACTGGCGCATGAACTCAGCCCAAAGAATAGAATGATCTTCGATTACAAACATTTCCTGAATTATTTCAGGCTGTGGGATAAGCGCATGATCTTCGGCGGGCGCGCGGCGTTCTTTCCTGAAAATGAAAACACCATCGCACAAAGCGGAGAAATTCTGCGGCGCGAGATGATAAGTGTGTATCCGCAGTTGAAGGATGCGAAGGTGGAGTTTGCCTGGGGCGGCACGCTCGATTTTGCATTCGACCAAATGACTCACGTCGGCGAGATGGATGGGATTTTTTATTCGCTCGGTTACGCGGGGCATGGCGTGGCGATGGGAACTTATTTGGGCAAGACCGTCGCCGAAGCCATGTTGAATGGAAATATAAAAGAGCATCCGTTTGCAAAATTTAATTTTCCCAA
>JAVHOY010000025.1:0-5008 GCA_036170295.1 bacterium | reverse complement strand
CTCGCGCTTATTCTTGGCGCGGGCTTATCTGCCCTTCAAGCGGGCGTCTGGCTCATCGGTTGGCTTGGATTTTCACTGCTCTTTTTTCTTTCATTTTCATTGTTGGCGCTTTCAGTTCAATGGGCGGACGGCGGAAAGACTCTCGCGTGGATGGTTGCGCTCGCCTTCGCATTAAGATTTATCGGCGGCGTGACAACTTATCTCGCGTTGCCGCTCAACGGGTATGACGATCAGGACGACCGCGCGGGTTACGTCTACACCGACGCGCATCGCCGCGACGCGCAAGCCTGGGACTTAGCGGCTTCTGATCGCAGCGTGATCGGCGGCTTCAATCAAAGTTACGCCTACGATCAATACGGCGGATTGCTGACCATGAGCGCCTTCGTTTATCGTTACGTTTCGCCCGACGCGCATCGTCCGTTGATGTTGGTATTAATCTCCGCGTTTATGGCGGCGCTGGGTTTGCCGTTTTTATGGAAAGCGCTCAAACAACAATGGGATGAAAAACTTGCGCTCGCCGCATGTTGGGTGTACGCGCTTTATCCCGAAAGTATTTTGCTCGGCGGCTCCGCCATGCGCGAACCGTATCTCATGGCGTTCAGCGCTTTTGCATTATGGGGATTTGTTAATGTCATTGCGAGGAACGATAGCGACGAAGCAATCTCTTCAAAAAAACGCGACACGCTTAACGCGAAACTGATCTGGCTCGTCATAGGAATCTTAGGGATGTTATTAGTCTCGCCCGTCGTGGCGCTGGCGACGCTGATCATCTTCGGCGGTTGGATGTATTTCGCTCGCGCCGAAAGACCCGTATCGTGGAAGTTTGTCGTCGCGGCGATTTTGGTTTTCATCTTCGGGTTGTTCCTGCTATCCGCCGCGCTGAATCGCAACGGCGATTTCAATGCCGCATCGCCGCTGCATGTGATTAGCGGCTGGCTGAAACTCGCCGTTCAATGGGATGTGTATCAACTGGAGCGCGGCTCAGGCTGGGTGCAAAAATTATTCGACGAAATGCCCGCGTGGCTGCGCTTGCCGTTCGTGATGGTCTATGGAATTTTTCAACCTGTGTTGCCCGCCGCATTGTCTGAACCCACCACGCTGACGTGGCGCATCATCGCCATCCTGCGCGCGCTGGGTTGGTACATGCTGCTTCCATTTTTGATTTTATCTTTTGCCGCCGCGTCGAATCTTCCCAAACAAGAACGCAGACTATGGCTGTGGTTAAGTTTTGCAACGTGGGCTTGGATTTTGTTCGCCGCGTTGCGCGGCGGCGGCGACCAATGGGACAATCCGCGTTACCGCGCCATCCTATTTTTATGGCAAGCGATTCTTGCGGGGCGCGTTTGGGTCTGGCAGCGCGAAACTCACAGCGCGTGGCTCTGGCGCGTCATCGCAATGGAAGTTGTCTTTGTTTTATTCTTCGGACAATGGTACGTCAGTCGTTATTATCATCTCGGCGGACAATTGCCTTTCGTTCAAATGATAGGAATCATTCTTGGCTTATGGGCGCTGATCTTTTTCAGCGGCTTGCGTAATATGAAAAGATAAAAGGTATAATCAAATTATGGATCTAAAAACTCAACTCAGCGAATCAATGAAAGCCGCAATGAAAAGCGGAGACAAAGTCCGCAAAGCGACCCTCAGCATGGCGCTTGCCGCGATCAAACAAATTGAAGTGGATAAGCGCGTCGCGTTGGACGATGCGGCGGTCATCGCGTTGCTCCAAAAAGAAATTAAGAATCGCCGCGAAGCGCTAGAGGAAGCGAAGAAAGCCGAACGCGCCGATTTGATCGAAGCGAACGAAGCGGAGATCAAAATTCTGGAAGCCTTCCTGCCCAAAGCCATGCCTGCCGAAGAATTGCGCGCATTGGTTCAAGCCGCCATCGCCGAGACGGGCGCATCCGCGTTGAGCGATATGGGCAAAGTGATGAAGATCGTCATGCCCAAAGTCGCGGGGCGCGCGCCGAACGATAGGATTAGCGCGGCGGTAAAAGAACTCCTCGCAAAATAATTTCACCCACAACCCCTCTCTCAAAAAGAGAGGGGAACTTATCTAATGTCTGTACGCTCTCCCGTTCCTAAACGCATCCGAATTTTACAAGTCAGCCTGATCGTTGCGGTCAGCGTCATTTCTTTTGCCGCGCTCACCTATCCGCTGGCGTTGCGTTCCGCTACGCAAGCGGTGGATATTGGCGAGGTGACGACAATCTCCATGCAAGCGCCGCGCGATATTGAATACGTCAGCGACATTCGCACAGAGGAGTCGCGCAAAGCCGCCGAGAGCGCCGTGCTGCCTGTCTATAGTTCGCCCGATCCCGCGATTGCGCGCAAACAAATTGAACGGTTGCGCGCGGCGATGCAGTATGGCTCCTCTGTGCGCGCCGACGCGGAATTATCCGTTGACGAAAAGAAAGCAAAGCTGGTCGCGTTGAGCGACGTCCGCTTGAAATTAGAAACGATTGATTATCTGCTTTCCATTTCCGACTCGCGTTGGGAAAGCGTACAGAGCGAAGCGTTGCGCGTTTTGGAACAAGTCATGCGCCGCGCCATCTATGAAGATAAATTGGAAGCCGCGCAGGCAAGCGTCGCTTCATCCGTCAGCCTGACCTTGAACGAGCAGCAATCCGAATTGGTCGCAGAATTAGCGACCGCTTTTATTGTGCCGAATAGTTTCTATAGCGAAGAATTAACCGCCGTTGCGCGTCAAGCCGCGCGCGACGCCGTTAAGCCTGTGGTGCAAACATACAAAACAGGCGAGACGATAGCTCCCGCCGGCGAGATCATCACCCCCGCCGATATGGAAGCCTTTCAACAACTCGGCATGATCCGCCCCGGTCAACGTTGGGAAGATTCGCTCGGCGCGGGCGCGATTATTCTACTGTCCGCAGTTCTTGTCCCGCTGTATTTTTTCCGCCGCAAACGCAATAACGTGGTCAACGATCCGCGCAGCATTATCGTTATCGCGCTGATCTTTGTGATCTTTTTGCTAGGATCGCGCTTGCTCGCCAATCGCACGCTTGCGCCTTACGCCTATCCGCTGCAAGCCGCAGGGCTGCTCGTCACCGCTTTGTTTGGTTTGGAAGCCGGATTGGTCGTTGCAATTCCGCTGGCGCTGATCGCTTCTTACGGCTTGCCAAACTCGTTAGACCTCGCGCCGTTTTATTTATTTTCATCGCTGCTCGGTTTGCTTGTGCTTGGACCTGTGCGCCGCTTCTGGGGATTTGTCCGCGCGGGCGCCGCTGTTACGCTTTCAGGATTGGTTGTTCTCATGGCGTATCGGCTGCCCATTGCCGCGCCCGACTGGCTCGGCGCGATTCAGTTTATCGGCGTTACTTCATTCGCGGGATTTTCCGCCGCAAGCGTCACGCTGTTGCTTCAATATCTTCTCGCGCAAACGCTGGGATTAACCACCGCGTTTCAACTGCTCGATATTTCGCGCCCCGATTTTCCGCTTTTACAATTCTTTCTTCGCAACGCGCCGGGAACGTATCAACATAGTTTGCAGGTTGCCAACCTTGCGGAACAAGCCGCAGAAAAAATCGGCGCGGACCCGCTGCTGACGCGCGTCGGCGCGCAATTCCATGATATTGGCAAAGCGCTGAATCCAATGTTCTTTATTGAGAATCAAATTCCCGGCAACGTCAACAAACACGAAGATATTCCGCCCGAAGAATCCGCCGCGACAATTATTCGGCATGTCACCGACGGAATCCAACTCGCTAAAAAATATCGTCTTCCGAATCGTTTGCGCGATTTTATTCTTGAACATCACGGCACGCTCATCACGCGCTATCAATATAATCAAGCGCTGGAAGCCGCAGGCGGCGACACGGCTAAAGTGGATATTGAAAAATTTCGTTATCCGGGTCCGCGCCCGCGTTCGCGCGAGACGGCATTGCTCATGCTCGCGGATGGAACTGAAGCCCGCGCGCGCGCCGAGCGTCCTGTCGCCGACGACGATATGCGCGCCCTCGTCCGCAATGTGATTGGGACCGCGCAAAAATTCAATCAACTCGACGACACGATGTTAACGCTGCGCGACCTTAATCTCATCACCGAAGCCTTCGTCGCCACGCTGCGCGGCGCGTATCACCCGCGCATTCAATATCCCAATGCCGTCGCGCCTAATCAGGACGCAACTCAAAAAGAAAAATGATAAACATAGACTCGCAATCCGATTTTTCAGATACCGCTCTTTTAGAACGCGCCGCGCAATTCACGCTCGACCATGAAGCCGCGCCAGCCAACGCGGAGTTGACCGTTGTCCTCGCAGACGACGCGCAGCTCCGCGAATTGAACAAGCGCTATCTCGGCATTGACGCTCCCACCGATGTTCTCTCCTTTCCCTCCTCCGAGATTGACCCTGAAACCGAAGTTCCCTACATCGGCGATATTGTTCTCTCCATTCCGCGCGCCGCGCAACAGGCGCAAGCCGCAGGTCATAGCGTGGAAGCCGAAGCGCAATTGCTCGTGGTGCATGGGACGTTGCATCTGCTCGGTCACGATCACGCCGAACCTGAAGGCAAAATCCGCATGTGGCAGGCGCAAGCTGAGGTGATGGTGAAACTTGGATTGGCGCATGTGCGCGTGAGCGAAGAATAAAAAAATTACCAATTACAGGTTGTGTAATTGGTAATTGGCAATTATGAAAACATTTATTCTCTCCCGCATTCAATCTTTTGGTCACGCATTTCGCGGATGGCATTATGTTTTACGCACACAAAAAAATGCGTGGATTCACAGCGTCATTGCCGCGTTTGTATTTTTCTTGGGACTTTGGCTGCGACTCCCTGCGCGCGATTGGGAGATGATTATCCTAACTACCGCAGTTGTGTTCGCCGCCGAGTTTATGAACACATCCATCGAAGCCGTCGTAGACCTTGCCACTAAAGAGCGTCATCCGCTGGCAAAGATCAGCAAGGATGTCGGCGCGGCGGCAGTGTTGGTCGCCGCGCTTGCCGCAGTGTTAATCGGGTTTTTAATTCTCGGTCCGCCGCTGTGGGCGAAA
>JAVHOY010000024.1:0-1145 GCA_036170295.1 bacterium | reverse complement strand
AAATTTCAAGGCGCGTTGAGCAGCATCCCCGCAGTAAGACTCGGCGCGGCGGCAATCAAAGCCGCAGTTGCGCGCGCGGGAATTGATCCAAATGAAATTGAAGAGGTGATTATGGGGAATGTCGTGCAGGCAGGCAACGGACAAGCGCCTGCGCGTCAGGCTGCGATTTTCGGCGGGCTGCCGCATACTGTCGGCGCGACAACGGTGAACAAAGTTTGCGGGTCGGGAATGAAAGCCGCGATGTTTGCCGCGCAAGCCATCCGCGCGGGCGACGCCGATCTTTACGTCGCGGGCGGAATGGAATCAATGAGCCGCGCGCCGTATCTGGTCAACGGGCGTTTGGGCGAACTCAAATTTGGAAATCAAACATTGGTGGACGCGCTGTCGCTCGACGGCTTGTGGGATCCGTTTGAAAATTGGGGCATGGGCAATTCGGCGGAGTTCATCGCGGACGAATATAAAATCACACGCGAGGCGCTGGACGAATTTTCCTATCGCTCGCATCAACTCGCCATTGCCGCGCAGGAAGCGGGCAAGTTTAAAAACGAAATTATTCCCGTTGAAATTGTCGGGCGCAAAGGCGACGTGACGGTCTTCGATAAGGATGAAGGTCCGCGCAAAGATACTTCGATTGAATCGCTGGCGAAATTGAAACCCGTTTTCAAAAAAGACGGGAAGGTCACTGCGGGCAACGCCTCCTCGATGAACGACGGCGCAGCCGCGCTGGTGATTTCATCGCGCGCGTACGCGGAGAAAAATAAATTTCAACCGTTGGCGCGCATTGTGGGCTACGGTCAAGCGGCGGTGGAGCCAAAATATTTATTCGCCGCGCCGGGTCACGCCATTCCCAAAGTCTTAAAGAAAATCGGCTGGACGATTGCCGACGTAGATTTGTTCGAGTTGAACGAAGCCTTCGCCGCGCAAGTTCTTGCGGATGGCGCGATGCTCGCCGATGAAGGTTGGGATTGGAAAAAGGTCAACGTCAACGGCGGCGGAATTTCGATTGGGCATCCGCTTGGCGCGAGCGGCGCGCGCATCTTAGCGACGCTGATTTACGCGCTGAAAGATCGCGGATTGAAACGCGGCGTCGCGTCGTTATGTCTCGGCGGCGGCGAAGCGGTGGCAATGGCGGTGGAAGTCGAGTA
>JAVHOY010000023.1:0-5026 GCA_036170295.1 bacterium | reverse complement strand
TGCGAAGTCGCTATACGGTGGCGCGTTTGAATTCGCACGCCTGGCCCGAAGTTTATTTTCCCAATATTGGTTGGGTGGAATTTGAGCCGACGGGCAATCAGCCTTCGTTGGAGCGTCCGCGCGAATCAATCAATCCCGTTGTTGAAGAAGATAATGCAAACCCAAGAGAAAGGCTGGGCGCGAAGAACGGCGCGTCCGAGCCGCCCGCTTCCAATGCGACTTTGCCTGAAAATAAAAACGCGTTGACGCTTGAGATTGTCGCGCGTTTTTTGTACCCTTTGTTTTTATTGGAATTATTTGCGCTTGGAATTTTTTGGACGCGGCATTATTCCCTCATAGAGCGTTTGCCAGTATACTTGGAAAGCAGATACATCGAAAGCGGACGCCAGCCGCCGACTTGGTTGAAGCGCTGGTCGCAGTGGGCGACGCTGATGCCAATTCAACGCGCTTTCCATGTCGTTGATTTATGTCTACGCTGGCTTGGCGCTTCGCAACCCGCGCGCGCGACTCCGCTTGAACGCGCAAATGCGTTGACCGAGTTGTTGCCCTCCGCGCGCGCAGAGATCGGCGCTTTGAGAGAAGAACATGAAGCCGCGTTATTTACAAATCGTTTAGGAAATCTTGAACGCGCGCGCCGCGCCGCTCGAAAAATATTGTTAGCGACTGTCCGCAATGTCATTGCGAGGGCGTTAGCCCGAAGCAGCCTATAGGCGTTGCGTAGCGTCGGTTAATTAATCGGCATAAAAAATATGGTGAAACGCTATGAATGAACAGACTCGTCCCACGACGGTGCACGATCAAATTCTCACGATGAGCGCGCAGGCGGGAAAAATTCGCGCGGATTTGAGCGCGAATAAAGTTTCGTTGCCGAAAAATACATTAGAAGATTTAAGCAATCTCGAATCGACATTGAAGTTGATCGGCGAAAAGATAGACGCCTTTCAACATGAGCATAACAACATGCTGGCGCTGGCGGATGTGGGACAAGTCATCAACTCATCGCTTGAATTGGACGAGGCGCTGCGGATCGTGATGGATACCATCGTGCGCCTAACCAAAGCCGAGCGCGGATTTCTCATGCTGCGCGACGAAAAAGGCGAGATGGCGATTCGCATGGGACGCAACTGGGAAATGGAAGCCGTTCGTCCTTCTGAAAAAACAGTCAGCACATCGGTGGTGGCGCATGTGATCGAAACGGGCGAGCCGCTGGTCACGACCAACGCGCAGGAAGATCAGCGCTTTGCAGGGCAGGAAAGCATTGTCGCGTTTAATCTGCGTTCCATTTTATGCGTGCCGCTTAAAGTGAAGAATGAATTGATCGGCGTAATTTACGCGGACAATCGCATTCGCGCGGGCATCTTCGCCGAATCAGAAAAAGATTTGCTGGTGGCGTTTGCGAATCAAGCCGCCATTGCGCTTGAAAATGCGCGTTTGTTTTCTTCGCTCAAACATACGCTTGAAGAAGTCACCGCGCTTAAAAATCTGATGGATAATATTTTCGCGTCCATCGCCAGCGGCGTGATCACGGCGGATATTCAAAATCATATTACGCTGACCAATCGCGCCGCAGAAAATATTCTTGGATGCGCTTCCAGCGAGATCATCGGACATTTGCTCAACGATACGCTCGCTTCCGTTTCTAAAGAACTGGAGCCGCGCCTTGCGGAAGTGCGCGAAACGGACAAAGCCGTCGTGGATTTAGAGATCAGCCATCATTCTTCCCAACGCGGAAATCTCGATTGGCGCTTCAATCTTTCTCCATTGAAAGACGCGGGACAAAAGACGCAAGGCGTTGCGATTGTGCTGGATGATTTGACCGAGAGAAAAAAACTTGAAGCGCAGCGCAGACTCTTTGAACGCATGGTCTCGCCTGCGGTGATTAAACAGATTGATCCAAACGGATTGCAACTTGGCGGCAAGCGCACCGACATCACCGCGCTCTTTGCCGATATTCGCGGCTTTACTACTTTTAGCGAAAATCGCGCGCCAGAAGAATTGGTGCGTATCCTCAATCGTTATCTCGCCGCAATGGCGGACGCTGTCCTCGCGCAGGAAGGCACGGTGGATAAATTCATGGGCGATGCGATCATGGCGTGGTTCAACGCGCCCATTCCGCAACCCGATCATACGTTGCGCGCCGTCAAGACCGCGTTGATGATTCGCGAATCAGTTGAGAATTTATACAAGGAATTGCCCGTTGAAGCGCATCTCGCTTTTGGCGTCGGCGTCCATTACGGCGAAGCGGTGCTGGGTTTGATCGGCACGGAAAAAAGATTGGAATACACCGCCATCAGCGACGCGGTCAATACCGCCAAACGTTTGCAGGAAAATTCCGCGAAGAATCAAATCCTCATCAGCAAGCAGGCTTACGAGCGCGTCATGGATCAAGTGTTGGTTTCTCCGCATCCAGATATGATCGTAAAAGGCAAATCACAAGCAATGCAGGTATTTGAAGTTTTGGGTTTGAAGTGAAATGATGAATGAAGTTCCGGGCAACTGCCCAAAGTGACCTTATTCACTCCAAATTTGTGACTTTCTTTTTGGCTGATCCGCTTATAATCTTATTGTAATAAATTTCACAAATAATCCTATATTTTCTATTAACCCTTTGGAGGTAAATTATGTTTGTTGGCGAAAGAATGTCCCATCCTGTTATTTCAGTGGCTCCCGAAACATCCATCCACGATGCGCTTGCCATGTTCAAAAAAGAACACATCCGCCGCGCGCCGGTGATGAAAAATGGAAAAATGGTCGGCATCATTTCGGAGCGCGATCTGCTCAACGCCTCGCCGTCTCCCGTAACCAGTCTCAGCGTGTGGGAGATGAACTACCTGCTCAGCAAAGTGACCGTCAATCAGGTGATGAGCAAAAAGGTCAAAACGCTTGACTACGATACGCCCATCGAAGAAGCTGCGCGTATGATGGCGGATTCAAAAATTGGCGGTATGCCTATCATGCGTTCTGGCAAAGTGATCGGCGTGATCACAGAGACCGACTTGTTCAAAATATTCCTTGAGTTGATGGGCGCGCGCACCAAAGCCATCCGCGTGACTGCGGCGGTTGACGATGTGCCAGGTCAGCTCGCAAAAGTGACCAAAGCCATCGCCGAAGCGGGCGGGAACTTTATTTCCTTTGGTATGTTCTCAGGCGACGATCCCTCGACCAAAGTATTAACCTTCAAGGTTGCGGGGCTTAAGAAGGAAGACGTCAAAAAGGCTTTGGCAAATGTTGTGAAAAAGTTTTGGGATGTGAGGTTGAGTTAAGACGTTTGAACGTCCAAACATGAAAACAAATACCTCCGAGATTTCAAAAATCTCGGAGGTATTGATTTAATAACGCGATTTTTTAAACGGTTTGCCCGTTCTTTTTGGCAGCGATCTTCTCGATTTATTCGCCTCAGTTTTAGAAAATGTTCGCTTCGGCTTATCTTTAGAAACAGGCTTCTCCGCAGGTCTTCTCACATATTTGATTCTCGGCTTCGGCGTTGCCGCTTCGCCTTTTAATTCTGCGATCTCGCCTGCGGTCAAGTAACGCCACTGACGCGGTTTGAGATTGCCCAGCAGCAACGTCCCAATCCGCAAACGAATAATTTTTACCACTGGCAAGCCGAGCAATCTGCCCGTCTCGCGGATCTGGCGCTTCTTGCCTTCGCCCATCACCACGCGCACCCACGCGCCCTTGCCTGACGTCGCCATGATGGATATTTGCGCGGGCATGGTTTTATCGCCGTCTTCAAGAACCACGCCGCGCCGCCATGTATCCAGTTGCTTTTCATCGGGACGCCGCGCCAGCAACACGCGGTATTCCTTCTCATGCCCAAAGCGCGGATGCGTTAACTTATTGGTCAACTCGCCGTCGTTGGTCATCAAGATTAAACCTTCCGAGTCAAAATCCAACCTGCCGACGGGATACAAATGTCCCTCAATAGGAATCAGATCGCGCACAACTTCGCGTTCGTCGTGTCCTTCGGCGGCAGATAAAACATTGCGCGGTTTATATAACGCGATATAAGTCAACGACAACGACTCGGTTTTAGGCAAAACCTTGCCGTCCATCGTAACTCTGTCTATCGCCAAGTCCGCCTTTTGACCGAGCTCGGCGACCTTGCCGTTTACGCGCACGCGCCCCGTGATGATAAATTCTTCACAGGCGCGGCGCGAGCCGTATCCGCTTTGAGCGAGTAATTTTTGGAGTCTCTCTTGCATATAATCCTTATACCAGAGATAACGCTAACTGACAACTTGTCCGCTGTTGCGATGAGCGCTACTATTTCCCTATGAAAACAGGCGAAGGTCAACTTAAAGAAATTTATTTAGATTCCAGCGCGCGGATCGTTTGCCCTCCCGAATTGATTCCTGCCCCAGGTCAATACCTACTCGGCGATATGACCGCGTCCAACGCCGCCGTTGCTGTTCCTATTTTCCCAAGCGAATCTACGCCCGATGGATTCCGCTCCGCGCCGACGCTGCCTTCCGCATGGATTCCCGGCGCGCGTCTAAATTTGCGCGGACCGCTCGGTCACGGATTTTCAATTCCATCTTTCGCGCGCAAGATCGCTCTCATTGCTTTTGATGATTCGCCCGCCCGTCTGCGCGGCTTGATTCCGCTTGCCTTCAAGCAAAACGCGGAAGTTGTTTTAGTCTGCAATTCAATCGTGAATGACTTGCCCGAATTCGTTGAAGTCCAGCCGCTTCAAGCGCTGACTGAAATTGTCGCGTGGGCTGACTTCATCGCCGCCGACGTCGTCCGCGAGAACTTAAATCAATTTCAAGAAACGTTGGGCAGAGCGCCTGAAACGCAAGTCCTCATCCGCGCGCCCATGCCTTGCGGCGCTCTCGCCGAATGCGGCGCTTGCGCGTTGACGATTGGCTATCATTGGAAGATGATCTGCAAAGACGGTCCCGTTTTTACGGTGGGGGAGTTGGGACGATGAAGATGCTGGAATGGGCTTCTCAAAAACAAAAGACAGTCGCTTTGCGCGACTGTCTTTTGTGCCCCAGGCAGGAGTCGAACCCGCAACCTACTG
>JAVHOY010000022.1:0-1150 GCA_036170295.1 bacterium | reverse complement strand
CCGGCACGGGCAAGACCACGCTCGCGCAAGTCATTGCCAACACCACCAAGAGTCATTTCGTGACCATCTCCGCGATCCTTGCGGGCAAAGCGGATCTGCGCGTGGCGATTGATGAAGCGCTTGAACGCAGGCGTTTGCACAATGAGCGCACGATTCTTTTTGTAGATGAAGTTCATCGCTGGAATAAGGCGCAGCAAGACGCGCTTCTCCCCCACGTTGAAAATGGCACGTTCACGCTGATCGGCGCGACGACGGAGAATCCATACTTTGAAGTGATCAAAGCGCTCATCTCGCGCTCGCGCGTTTTTCAACTGCGAAATTTAAATCAAACCGAAACGGGAATTTTGCTTGACCGCGCATTGTCTGATAAAGAGCGCGGCTACGGAAATAAGAAAATTATTTTTGATGACGAAGCGCGAAATCATTTAATCGAAGTCGCGTCGGGCGATGCGCGCAACGCGCTCAATGCGCTGGAACTCGCAGTCGAATCAACCGCGCCGAATCAAGACGGCGTGATTCATATTACGTTGGACGTCGCGCAAGAATCAATTCAACGCCGCGCGGTTTTATATGACAAGGACGGCGACGCACACTACGACACGATTTCCGCGTTCATTAAATCAGTGCGCGGAAGCGATCCCGACGCGGCGCTTTACTGGCTCGCCAAAATGATCTACGCGGGCGAAGATCCAAAATTTATCATCCGCCGATTAATCATCCTCGCGGGCGAAGATATTGGACTCGCCGACCCCATGGGTCTCGTCGTCGCTTCATCCGCCGCGCAGGCGTTTGATTTTATCGGCTTGCCCGAAGGGATTTATCCCATTGTGGAGGCGACGCTGTATCTCGCTACCGCGCCGAAATCAAACAGCGCGGGCGCGTACTTCAAGGCGATGAAAAAAATTGAAGAGGAAGGGCAGGTCTCTGTGCCGCGTCATTTAGCGGATGGAAACCGAGACGCGGCGGCTACGGGGCAGGGCAAAGAGTATGTGTATCCGCATGACCACGAAGGGCATTTTATTCCCCAGCAATATTTGCCCAAGCGTTTATTGGGAACCTATTTTTATAAACCATCAAGCGAAGGGTACGAAGCGCAAGTCAATGCGCGGCTTGAAATGTGGCGCGAGGCGCAGCGCAAAGCCTTGAACAT
>JAVHOY010000021.1:0-5041 GCA_036170295.1 bacterium | reverse complement strand
CGCGCGGGCCCAATACTGGGAATGGAATCCAATTGAGACGCAAACCCTAATCTTGAGCGGCGCGCGCGATGCGCGGTGATTCCAAAGCGATGCGCCTCGTCGCGGATGCGTTGCACGAGATAAAGTCCCTGCGAATGTCGCGGCAATAACAGCGCTTCGCTTTTATGCGGAAAGAAAATTTCCTCTTCCTGTTTTGCAAGTCCCACAACGGGAACTTTATCAAACAAATTAAATTGATCGAGAACTTTAACGACGCGACCGAGTTGACCTTTGCCGCCGTCAATGATAATCAAATCTGGAAGAAACGAAAACGACGCGTCTTTTTTCTCGCCCGGTTTTGATTCTGTTTCCTGTGAAGATTGCCACCGCCGAAAGCGTCGCGTGAGCATTTCCTCCATCGAAGCGAAATCATCGGGCGCGCCGATGCTGGTTGAATCAATATTGAACTTGCGATAAAGATTCTTCGCGGGCGTCCCCTGTTCAAAGACGATCATCGCGCCGACAGTTGCCACGCCCTGCGTGTGACTGACGTCGTAACACTCGATGCGATTCGGCGGCGCGGATAAATTCAGCGCTTGCTGCAATTCGCCCAGCGCCTGTTCCTGTTTGTGCGCGTCTGCCTGCCATTGCGCGCGCAAGGCTTTCAAAGTTTCAGTCGCGTTCTCCGCCGCCATTTGGACAAGATCGCGCGGCTGACCATCCTTCGGCACAAAGAATTCCACTTTCTCGCCGCCGCGTTTTGATTTGAGCCATTGCGCGATGATTTTTGATTCTTCAATCTCAATATCGTCTGGCAGCATCACTTGCTGCGGAATACTCGCCGCTTCGGTGTAAAACTGTTTAACAAACTGCGCCATCACTTCGTTATCGGCTGTGTCTTCCGCGCCTTCCAAAATAAAATATTCGCGTCCAATCAACTTGCCGCCGCGAATGAAAAAGATTTGCACGCAAGCTTCGCCGTCGCTGCGCGCCATCGCAAGGACGTCCGAATCTTTATAATCGGTTGCGAAAACAATTTTTTGTCTTTCAATAATGGATTGCATCGCTTTGAGCTGGTCGCGCAGCGCGGCGGCTTTTTCAAAACGCATTTCTTCGGCGGCTTTTTGCATTTCGATTTCAAGGCGCGCGATGATGTCTTCGCTGTGACCGCTGAGAAACTCCATCAAGTCGGAGATCATTTGGCGGTATTGAGTTTGAGACGCCGCGCCAATGCACGGGGCGCAACATAGTTTGATGTCAAGATAAAGACAAGCGCGTTTATCCAATCCTGTAATTTCGCGGTCGCACGTCAAGTAGGGAAAGATTCTACGCAGCGCGTCCAAAGTTTGATAGACCGCCCACGCGGAAGTATATGGACCAAAATAACGCGCGCCGTCCTCTTCCATCATTCGCGTGACGGTGACTTTGGGATAGGGTTCGTTCCAATGGATTTTTATGTATGGATAACGTTTATCGTCTTTGAGGCGAATGTTGTATTTAGGGCGATGCTTCTTGATCAGGTTCATCTCAAGGATGAGCGCTTCAAGTTCCGAGCCGACCACGATCCATTCGATGTCCACAATGTCGCGCACGAGGCGGCGCGTCTTCGCGTCGTGACTTGAATCCGCGTGGAAATAAGATCGTACGCGATTCTTCAAACTGATCGCTTTGCCGACGTAGATAATTGTCCCTTCGGCGTTATGGTAGAGATAACAGCCAGGCTTGGCGGGCAGCGTGGTAAGGATGCCTTGAATCTTCTCGGAGATTTCCATTGCGGCTATTGTAACGCGAGATTTATCTCGCAGTACAAATATCCCGCTTGACTTTTAATCCTTTGAACTTACAATTGACACAAACCCATTCAAAAGGAGAATGTATCATGAGTCAATTTGATAACACGCCGATTATGTCAGAACCTGCAGGCGCGCCGAATCCCACAAGCGGAGTTCCTGGACCCGCAGGCTGGGTACAGACGTGGATCAAGGCTATCTCGCAACCCAACGAGCAAACCTTCATTGATATTAGCGAGAGTCCCTACGCTCAATCCAAGACCGCTTACCTTTGGATTTTCATTGCCACTACGCTCACTTACCTTGTCAGCGGAATCATTCAAGCGGTCATCGCGGGAATGGGTATTGGCGGACAAAACGGCATGGGCGCGGCTCTTGGCGGTTCTTTGGTCGCCGTTGTTTGCCTATCGCCAATTGTCGGCGCACTGTCGGTTTTATTCTTTGCGCTGGGAGTCGCTATCGTACAATGGATCGCAAAACTTTTTGGCGGCGCTGGCACATACAATAAACTGACTTACGCTGTCGCTTCTTTTTCTGTGCCAATCTCATTGGTTTCCATGTTTCTTATTCCGTTCAGCTCTGTGCCGTATCTTAATATTTGCACAGGTTTGATAAGCATAGGAGTAAGTTTTTATTCGTTGTTTCTGGAAATTACAGCGGTCAAGGCAGTCAATCGCTTCGGTTGGGGACAAGCTATTGGCTCCGTTGTAATTCCCTTCGTGGCGATCCTCGTAGTTTGCGGTTGCGTTGTCGGTATCGGGATTGCGATATTAGGTCCAATGATTGGAGATATTTTCAATCAGATCAACCAAAGCCTGCAAGGTATTCAATAGTTTCTGCCCCCAAAAAGCGAAACGTCTCTTGGAGCGTGAATGATCCAAGAGACGTTTCGCTTTACGCTTACAATTGCTTCAAGCCAATTCAAAAGGAGAATTTATGCAACCGTCAAACGAGCCTATTGGGTTGCCAGAAACGCCGCCGCCTCCGCCTCAATCCTCGCTTCCCCAAAAAGCGCGGACTATGGCAATCGCCTCCATCGTTTTGGGCGTAGTTGGCTTATGTGTAAGTTTGACGTTTGGAGCGCTATCCGTGGGAATGGGAAAAGTAGGAGGGATAGGAATTTTGTGCGGCATCCCTCTATCCATTGCAGGATTTGTTTTCGGTTATTTGGCAATGAAAGACCCCGCCCAAAAGGCTATAGCTGTTATGGGCGTCATAATTTCCTGCATCGCTTTAATATTTTTAATACTTATCGCTATCATTGGGTTGGCAATGTTTGAATTCGCCGTTATTAATCAAAGCCTATAAATGACTCTGTAAGTTCAATTTCATAAAATAAAAATAAGCGCGCCTTGAAACGTTTCAAGGCGCGCTTTACTTTACTTGTTTATCATCCCCTCCAACTCTTCCCATCTGTGATATGCCTGCGCGAGTTCGTCCTGCATTTCTTTTAGCTGATTAACGACTCGCGTAATCTCCGCGCCGTCTTGCTGATAAAACGCGGGCAACGCCATTTCTGCGGCGAGATTATGAATTTGCGCTTCGAGATTTTCGATGCGCTGCGGCAACTCTGCCAATTCTTTCTTTTGAGATTCGATTTCGCGCTTCTCTTTGTAACTCGGTTTTTTCGCTTGCGCCTCAGGTTTTTCTTCCGCCGATTTCACGCGCGGCTTATCTTCCGTCTGCGCGGGTTGATTTTGACGCAGCCACTCGTCATACCCGCCGACAGTTTCGACGACTTGTCCGCCGCCGTCCATCGCCAACGTGCTGGTGACAATGTTATTCAAAAATGCGCGGTCATGGCTGACCAATAACAGCGTACCTTCATATTCAAGCAACAGCCCTTCGAGAATTTCCAGCGTCTCAACATCGAGGTCGTTGGTGGGTTCGTCCATGACGAGCAGATTCGCGGGCTGGGCAAATAAGCGCGCCAGCAGCAGACGATTCCGCTCGCCGCCTGAAAGCGCGCTGATGGGCGCGTTGACGCGATCTTTGGTGAAAAGAAAATCTTCAAGATAAACATTCAAGTTGCGCGGTTTGCCGTTGACCATGACGCTATCCCTGCCTTGCCCAACGTTATCTAAAATGGATTTGCTTTCATCCAACTGCGCGCGGAGTTGATCGAAATATGCGATCTCAAGATTCGTTCCATGCTCGACCGTTCCGCTTTGCGGAGTTAACTCTCCGAGCAGCAGACGCAACAGCGTGGTCTTGCCCGATCCGTTCGGACCGATGATTCCAACTTTGTCGCCGCGTTGAATGGCGGCGTTGAAGTCGCGGACAATCGTTTTATCGCCATAAGAATAATTTACATTTTCAACTTCGATGACAATTCTGCCCGAACGTTTATCGCCTTGAATTTGCATCTTCACTTTGCCGAGACGCTCGCGCCGTTCTTTGCGTTGTTCGCGCAGACGTTTGAGAGCGCGCACACGACCCTCGTTGCGAGTCCGCCGCGCTTCGATGCCTTTGCGAATCCAAACTTCTTCTTGCGCGAGTTTTTTATCGAAGTTTGCGTTCGCGTCCGCTTCGGCAGAGAGCATGGCTTCTTTGCGTTCGATAAAAGTTGTATAACTGCAATTCCAATCGAAGAGACGCCCGCGATCTAATTCGACAATGCGCGTGGTTAATCGCTGCAAAAAGACGCGGTCATGCGTGACGAATAACAACGTGCCGCCCCAGCGTTTGAGAAAACCTTCGAGCCAGTCAATGGATGCGATGTCGAGATGATTGGTGGGTTCGTCCAACAAAAGCAAATCGGGATTTTTGACGAGACCGCGCGCCAACATGACGCGGCGCTTCATGCCCGCGGAGAGCGTTTCAAACTGCGCGTCAGAATCCAACAACATGCGCGAGACGACTTGCTCCACTTGGAGTTGTCTCTGCCAGCGATGTTCATCGCGCGCGATGGGCGAGTCGAGTCCGCTGGCGATGATGTCAAAAACTTTGCCGGTGACTCCTGCGGGAACTTCCTGCGGAAGATACGCCACGCGCAGATTCTGCTGACGCGCCACGCTTCCGCTTTGCGGCTCGATATCGCCGTTGACCAACTTCAACAGCGTGGATTTTCCCATGCCATTGCGTCCCAACAGCCCGACCCATTCGCCCTGCTCAATTTGCAAGTTGATTTCTTCAAAGAGGCGCGGTCCGCCAAAGCCAAGCGTAACTTCCTGTAAACTGATTAATGCCATAGGGAAGCGAGTCTACTATGAAATTGGAAGTTGCGTGAAAAAAAACCGATTCTGAAAAATCAGAATCGGTTTTTTATTTTG
>JAVHOY010000020.1:0-1154 GCA_036170295.1 bacterium | reverse complement strand
GCGATGCGCGATGACAATACTCGTGCGTCCCGCCATGACGCGCTTCAACGCTTCTTGAATTAATGATTCAGATTCGCTATCGAGCGAGCTGGTGGCTTCGTCTAAAACCAAAATGCGCGGGTCTTTGAGAATCACGCGCGCCAACGCGATGCGCTGTCTTTCTCCGCCGCTGAGTCTATATCCGCGCTCGCCAACGACGGTATCGTAACCGTCGGGCAAGCCAATAATGAAGTTGTGAATGTTCGCGGCTTTCGCGGCATTTTCAATTTCGATTTGCGTCGCGTCGGTTTTGGCGTACGTCAAATTGGTGCGGATGGTATCGTGGAAAAGATAGTTTTCCTGCGTGACCATGCCGATTGCTTGCGAAAGCGAATCAAGATTTACGTCGCGCAGATCATGACCGTCAATGCGGATTGCTCCATCGGTAGGATCATACAAACGCGGAATTAAATATGTGACGGTAGTTTTGCCCGCGCCCGAAGGTCCTACCAACGCGATGAGTTGTCCCGCGCGCGCCGCGAAGTTGATTCCTTCAAGGGCGGTCACTCGCGCTTGAGAAGTTGAATCCGCATCGGGGGAATCCGTCGCGGCGCGTTTTTCCGCTTTCGTATCATTGCCCGACAACACCGTTTTCACATCGTCCATTCTTCCGTAACGTTTGACGTCTTTCAATAATTTTGATTCATCCACTTGATAATTGAATGTGACGTTGTCAAACTCCAGCGAGCCTTGAACGTCGCGCAATTCAAGCGCGTTTTCTTTTTCGACAATATCATGCGGAAGATCAATGATTTCAAAAACGCGCTCGAACGAAACCATGCTGGTTGAAAAATCAACAGGCGCGCCGGCGAGTCCTTGCAACGCGCCATACAATGAGCCGAGATACGAGCCGAAGGCGACGATGGTGCCGACGGTGAACGCGCCCGTGATAACGTAATATCCGCCGAGACCGTAAATCAGCGCCGTGCCGACCGCGCCTGCCAGCCCAAGCATAACGAAGAAACTTGAGCCGATGACCGCGCGTCTGACGCCGATGTCGCGCACACGCGCGGCGCGTTCGCGGAAACGCGCTTCTTCCTCTTTGCTGCGCCCAAATAATTTGACCAGCAACGCGCCGCCGATGTTGAGCGTCTCGTTCATGTGCGCGTTCATCT
>JAVHOY010000019.1:0-1160 GCA_036170295.1 bacterium | reverse complement strand
TGCGAGACGAGCATATCGCGCGGGTCGCGGTAGATGAAATAATTTACGCGATTTGGCTGACATAGTACCGCGACATTTTCAGGCGAAGCGTCCACATATCCCCAGCCAATTACACCTTGCGGAACGTTTCGCAAATCAGCCGCAATGTCATTCATTGTCCGTCGTCCGCCGTCTTTTTGAATCGTCCGAATTGGATCCGCCTCAACATATTGATACGGCATGATCTGCGTAAAGCCGTTCAAAATTTGCAACAGCAAATGCGAACCGCTTTTGGGTTTTGAATTTCCAAAGATGGGCGGCGCGTCATTAAAAGAAAACCGCCGCCATCGCAAAATGGCTTGAGCGGTTTTCCCGTGAGGGCGGAAAATTCGACGGAGGTTATTCATGAGTATTACAAGTTACAGGTTACGAGATACGAGTTACTTGTATCCTGTAACCCGCATCTCGTATCTTGCGCTACTCGCTAACCACTCTGCGGAGTTTTTTCATCGCGCCTTTTTCGGATTCATAAACCTTTTTCACGCCATCGCCCAGCGCAGACTCGGTCACGCGGATATATTTGACCAGTTTCTCAAATCCGCCGGGTTCGACAGACGCGGCTTGGTCGCTGCCCCACATGGCGCGGTCTAGCGTGATGTGACGCTCCACCGATGACGCGCCGAGCGCAACCGCCAGCGCGGAAGGGACAAGCCCCACTTCGTGACCGGAATATCCGATTGGGGTGTTTGGAAATTCGCGGCGCAGCGTTTCGATCATTTTCAAATTCAATTCTTCAGGCTCGCACGGATAGGTACTAGTGCAGTGCATGATGACGAGATTATCCGCGCCAACCGCATTCACGCCTTTGTGAATCTGCTCCATCGTGGACATGCCCGTCGAGATAATAATCGGCTTGCCTGTCTTGCGGACATATTTCAAAAGATTGTGGTCGGTCAGCGAAGCGGATGGAATTTTATACGCGGGAGTGTCAAACTTTTCCATGAAATCCACCGAGGGCTCGTCCCATACCGAAACCATCCAATCAATTTTCTTTTCTTTGCAATAGCGGTCAATTTCGCGGTACTGCGCTTCGTTGAACTCGACTTTGTAACGATAATCTAAATAGGTGATGTAGCCCCAGGGCGTTTCGCGCATTTGCTTTTGCTGTTCGGGCGGCGTGC
>JAVHOY010000018.1:0-1161 GCA_036170295.1 bacterium | reverse complement strand
GACGACGCAGGTTGATCATTTCATTCTCATCGCCCGCTTGATCCGCAACCTCTTTGATCCAATCCTCAGGCAGTTGGATGTATTTGATCAACTCATGCACCTGCTGCTCCAGAAGTTCCGCGCGCACGCCTGTCTTTTGATGCGGGCAATCAATGTAGCCGCGCTCGTATGACATCTCGCGATAATACGACCCCGCAGCCGCGCCCTGCGAGCGCAAGGTTCTGCCGCACACATCGCAGACCGCCAGTGTGGAGAGCAGATAATTTCGATATTTCTTCTGCACGGCGCGTGAAAGATGGCGGCGGCTGGAGCGCACGTTCTGACATTTTTCCCACAGGTCCTCGGAGATCAGCGCTTGATGTTGTCCATCGTAAATTTCGCGATTGTTTCCCGCCTGAGTGTATGAAATTTTTCCTACATAATAGACGCTCGTCAGAATCTCGGAAATTCCATCCTTTGGGAATCTGCGTCCGGCGCGGGTGTGGTATTCCTTCTGATTGAGCAGATCGGCGATATCCTGATCGGAATATCTGCCTGTGGCGTAACTCTCAAAAACCAGGCGGATGATTTTGGCTTCCTCTTCGTTAATGACCGCGGGCTTTTTTGCGTCGCCCGAAAGGGCGTATCCCAACGGCGCGATGGATGCGTTGTACAGCCCCTGACGCGATCTTTCCCTTTTTGATTTGCTGGTGTGCTGTCTGAGCAGGTGGATGTAATACTCGTTGATGGCAGCCATGATGGTCAGGAAGAAACGTTTGCTCGGATCGCTGAAATCAAACTCTGGATCCTTGACCGAAGCAAAGCCCACTTGAAGTTGTCCCAGTTTATCGAAGATATCGAGCGTGTGATACACCGAGCGCGAGAGGCGCGAGAGTTCGTGGGCGAGAAAGATGTCGCAGCCTTTTTTCTGCGTAACGGAGAGCGCGGCGTTCAGTTGTGGGCGGTCGCGTTTTGTGCCGGACTCGCCTTCATCCACGAATTCACCGACAATGCTCCAGCCTTTTTCACTCGCATAGTCGCGCATTTCATGCAGTTGCGCATCAATTGAATAATGATCCTTTCCCGCCTGTTCTTCGGTGGAAACTCTGGCATACAACACTACCCGACTGCCGGGCGCGTTTTTGATTTTCTTGTCCAAGGGGCGTTCTCCTGTCTGGTTTT
>JAVHOY010000017.1:0-1163 GCA_036170295.1 bacterium | reverse complement strand
GCGCGCCGCGCTGGTCACGGATATTACTTTATATGAAGAATATCCGTCGCGCTATCTGGTTTACGCCCGCCGCCTGCGCCGTTGGATTCGCGGCGACTGGCAGTTACTGCCCTGGTTGTTACCCATCGTCCGCACCCAAAACGGGCTGGCGTCCAACCGCTTATCAATCATCAATCTCTGGAAAGTTTTCGACAACCTGCGCCGCAGTCTTCTGCCGCCCACGCTGTTGACTCTGCTCGCCGCGGGCTGGTTGTTCCTGCCTGGCTCGCCGCTGGTCTGGACTGTGCTGGCGCTGTTGCCATCCGCCCTGCCGCTGGCAGTGCAAACGGTTCAGGATGGCAGGCACAGGTTACGAGGTAGTCCCGGTACCAGCACGGGACGGAACAAACTTCCGCTCAAACAACTTTTCAAATCAACTCGGCTTCCGCTCACACGCTGGGCGTTGGCTGTTCTTTTTCTGCCTTATGAAGCCTTGCTGATGCTGGGCGCAATCCGCACCACGCTGGGACGTTTGCTGATCGCGCGCAGAAAAATGCTGCAATGGACAACTGCGGCGAATGCTTCGCGCGCATCTGCATTGAACGCGCGTTACGAAATTTGGATCGAGATGGCGGCGGCTTTGGCGGTCACATTTTTGCTGGGAATTTGCATCGCCATTTTCAACCCGACGGCGCTTTGGGTGGCTCTGCCTTTTCTGGTCGCCTGGCTGATCGCTCCACAGGTCGCAGTCATCATCAGTCAGCCCGTGACACACATCACCGCGCCGCTCTCGGAGACTCAGCGCAAGCAAGTCCTGCGATTGGCGCGCCGCACTTGGGCATTCTTTGAGCAGTTCGCTGGACCCAACGATCACTGGCTTCCGCCCGATCATTTTCAAGAATCGCCGCGCGGCAGTGTGGCGCATTACACCACGCCGACCAACATCGGACTCTTTTTGGTGTCCACCTTGTCGGCGTATGATTTGGGCTACGTGGGCTTGCTCGAATTGGCAGTCCGTTTACGCTCCACTTTTGAGAGTATGGACAATCTCGAACATTACCGCGGACACCTGCTGAACTGGTACGACTCGCAGACCTTGACCGCGCTCCCGCCGCGCTACATTTCGACGGTGGATAGCGGCAACCTGGCGGCGTGTCTGACCACGCTCAAGCAGGGTTGCCTGA
>JAVHOY010000016.1:0-1163 GCA_036170295.1 bacterium | reverse complement strand
TCCCAAAAGACGAGCCGAAGAAAGATGCGTGAAAGTAATTGGGTAATTAGTAACTCACCACGCAATGTCATGCTGAGCGAAGCGAAGCATCTCTGATTGTATAGTAGAGACCCTTCGCTATCGCTCACATCGTCCCGATATCCTTCGGGAGGGCGACAGACAATTGAGTAAACAAGGAATTTAAAAAAATGGCATTGAGAGAAATCATCACCCTGCCCGATCCCGTTTTACGGCGCAAGGCAAAACCGATTACAAAATTTGATAAAGAATTGCAAACGTTGATTGACGATATGATCGAGACCATGCGCGAAGCGCCCGGCGTGGGACTCGCCGCGCCGCAAATCAACGTTCTTCAACAGTTGGCGGTGATCGAGTACGCGGAAGGCGAAGACGAAGAAGACGCAGAACCCAAACCGAAGAAATTATATGTGATTATCAATCCTGAAATCGTCAAGGCGTCGGAAGAAAAAATAATGGGCGTGGAAGGCTGTCTTTCCATTCCCGGTTTGGTCGGCGAAGTGGAAAGACATGAAGCGATTCAAGTCAAAGCGCTGAACCGTCACGGCAACCCCGTCAAATTTAAAGTGGATGGTTGGCTGGCGCGCATCTTCCAACATGAAATTGATCACCTCAACGGTGTGCTTTTCACCGACCTCGCGACAAAAGTTTGGAAGCCGAAAGAAGACGAAGAAACTCCGCTGGATTAAGAAAGTTAGAACGTTATAAAGTTGAAAAATTTACCCAAATGTATCTCAAACATTTATCGCTCACCAACTTTCGCAGCCTCGCCCGCCTGGATGTAGAAATTCCACGGCGGGTTGTTTTGCTTGTCGGCGCAAACGCGCAAGGCAAAACCAGCGTATTGGAAGCGATTTATTTTCTCGCGGCGTTCACATCCTTTCAAACGCATGTCGACCGACAGATCGTCAATTTTCACGAGGCGAAGAATCCGCTGGCAGTCGCTCGGCTCGTCGCGGATTATCAGCGCGGCAAAATAAAATATCATCTTGAAGCGCGATTAATTCTTGAGCCAACGGGAGTCAACGGTCAACGCTTGCGAAAAGAAATTTTGCTCAACGGCGTGAAGAAACACGTTAGCGACGTCGTCGGACATTTCAACGCGGTCATTTTTGTTCCGCAAATGTCGCAAATCATCGAAGGCG
>JAVHOY010000015.1:0-5107 GCA_036170295.1 bacterium | reverse complement strand
TAGATGACGTCGCCGGTGAGCGATTTTTTTTCCGCGATGGTCGCAATGCGGATTGCGTCAATATGACCCGTTTGCCAATACACGGGCGGAAGAATCTGACGGGGGGCATTGTACGGCTCGGCGATTCCTTCCACTTCGAGCAATGGATTCAGCGGTTTATCTTCGCCATTGAAGCGCCACATCTTAAATGGATTTTGTCCCGCTGGCACAACTCCGCGCACACAATCCGCGTCGGGATGATTCAGCAAAATACGAATCGCATCGTCCAACATATTCACAGGGCGGATGGGAGAAGTGGGACGCAACTGCACGACGATCTCAGGACGATAGCCTTCAATCTCTTTAAGCCATTTGAGCGCGTGTTCAAACACGGGCAGGTCGGCGGTTTTATCCTGCGCGAGTTCAGCGGGACGCAGAAAGGGAGTCTCCGCGCCCCATTCGCGCGCCACCGCCGCGATCTCTTCATCGTCAGTAGAAACGATAATGCGCGTCACAAGTTTGGATTGTTTCGCGGCAGCAATGCTCCACGCAATCAGCGGATAGCCCGCAAAGTTGCGGATGTTCTTGCGCGGAATTCCTTTTGAGCCGCCGCGCGCGGGGATGAGGGCAAGTATGTCAGTCATAGATTCACCGTAGGGGCGCATCGCGATGCGCCCTTACTACCACGCCGTCCATCCGCCATCTACAATGACGTTGTTACCCGTCATGTAAGATGAAGCGTCAGAAGCGAGGAATAACAATGCGCCGTTCATTTCATCTTTCTTTGCCATGCGTCCCAAAATTGTTTTGGCGGAATAATTTTTGACAAAATAATCTTCGTGATTATTGAACACGCCGCCGGGAGTTAATGCGTTCACGCGAATTTCCGTCTCGGCATAATATGCGGCGAGATATTTGGTGAACCCCATCACGCCCGCTTTGGTCACGGTGTAATAGACAGGCTTGAACGCGACTCGCTTTCCATCTTTGATATAAATTCTTTGGTCGGGTCCATTCAATCCATACGTCGAGCAGATGTTGATAATGCTGCCTTTCTTTCCTTGCGCGTTCATTTGCTTAACGCACGCTTGTGTGACGAGAAACATGCCCGTCAAGTTAACATTCAGCGCAGCGTTCCAATCGCTAAGCGGATAATCTTCAAACGCGCCGGGCGCGATGCCCTTCGCTGCCGCGTCAGGATCAAACTTCGGGTCAAGCGCCGCAGAGTTAACCAGAATATCCAGCCGCCCAAAATTTGCAATGACCGAAGCAGCCATCGCGTTAACTGATTCGGGTTTGGTAATGTCCACTGCAATGCCCGCCGCTTTGTATCCGCTTTTGACAAGTTCGTCGGCAACTTTACTTGCCGCGTCGCCGTTGAGGTCAACCACAGCGACGGACGCGCCCGCTTCGGCAAGCGTTTTGCAAAATTCCTTGCCGAGCAAACCCACTCCGCCTGTGACGACTGCGGCGCGATCTTTCAAATTGAATTTATCGAGAATGGTCATGGGAAAAATTCCTTTTGCATATCCCAATTACTATTTACTAATCACTGGTAATTGGTAAATAGTAATTGGAGATTAGAGATTATGGTTGTGCCGTATAAATCTGATCGCCATGCGATTCATGCGCGAGATATAAGCCTTCGGCAAGTTGCGTATAAACTTTTTGCACGTCTTCCGCTTCCGAGCCGAATTTGAATAACGCCAAAACCGCGTCGCCTGACAACACATCTTTATGTAGATTATTTACGCCAAGTTGATAATTTCCGCGCGGCAAATTGGTGACGGGATCAACAAGGTCGGGCAAGACATAGCATGGACGATTTGTATACAGATAAACAGGTCCCGGTTGATTGGTATAGATGCGCGTTCCTTTGGGCAACTTGCTCAAAAAATCCATCGCCGCTGAATCATACCATTGGAAGGATGCGTACCCTTGTCCGCTTTTATGAAGTTGAGCGACAACGCCGTACGTTTCATTAATTGAAAGGATGAAAACAAACGCGGCGATTGTAACTACAAGTCCGCGAAAAACGAGCGCGTGTTTTTGCCACAACCAAAATCCAAGATAAACAAACAGAATCAGCAACGAAACATAAACGGGAGAATTGATTCGCAGTTTGAATTTTGTGCTGGCGTCAAACAACAGCATGGACGAAATGATCGAGGCGAGATAAGCAAAGATATAAAGTCCGCTGGTAAAGGATAGAATTTCAGGCGTTGCGATTGACGGCTGAGAAAACTTCTTCAAGCCTTTGTAGGCGACCCAAACTAAAATAATTATGCCAAGAATTGCTAACGCAACAAAAAATAGATTTGGATTTTTGATCAGCGTTCTGCGCCATGTTTCCACAGGAATAAAAAACTCTGAAAAATTATAGATTCCCGTTTTGATATTTTCCGCGCTGAGCGGATGATAAACCAGCGTACGATTGGTGGCGTTATCCGCGACGAGCTTGTTGCGGACGCTCCACGCCAGCGCAAGCGGCAGAAAACTGACGAGGAAAATTCCCGCGCCGGTCAAGCGCTTCTTCCAGTTGTCTTGTAAAAGAATCAGCGTCAATAAAAATGTGGCAAGCAACGCAAGTCCCGCGTAGCGTGTGAGATATGCGAGAGATGTGAGAATGCCCGCGATGACAAGCCAGCCCTCATCCCCAGTCCTTCCCCCGCGGGAGGAAGGGAGTCTGTTCCCCTCTCCCTTTGGGAGAGGGGCTAGGGGTGAGGGAAACGCCAAAAACGCGGCGAGGCTAAAAAAGATATACAGCGGTTCGCTCATGGCGACGGCATGAACGCGAAACATCGAGGCATTGACGACGAATAACAGCGCGAGAATCATCCCTGCAATTTGAGATTTGGTCATGCGCCAGCCGATGACGCCAAGCAGAAAAGTATTCGCGCCGAATAACAGCGCGTTGAGAAAACGCGCGGCGCGCAGCGGGTCAAGTCCGCTGATTCCAATCAAGGCAAGGATGGATGAAAATGCTGGGGGAAAATGCGTAACAGGTTGATTGGAAGCGAGCCACGCTTCGCGGTAGCCTTGTCCACTTAAGAGACTGCGCGCGCCCGCGATGTACGCAATCGAGTCGTCGGATAAGCCAAGCCCTTCGGGAGTCGCATAAAGGACGAGGAAAATTCCAAAGATGGCGAGCAGAATGAGGGGCAGAAAAAGCGCGCGTGGTTTTGTCATAGAAAAAATAATGTCATTGCGAGGAGGGTATTCGTCCCGACGAAGCAATCTCCTGATAGGCAGGAGATTGCTTCGCTTCGCTCGCAATGACATAAAATTCAAATTTATTTTACAGGCAGAAGATAGCCCTGCTCTTCAAGATATTTAACGATGATGTGAGCGTTGTCTTCGGGCGACGCGCCAAAACCCTTAAGCGTAATCTCAGGCTTAATCGGCGGTTCGTAAGGATCGTCTACGCCGGTGAAGCCCATCGGTTTGCCGTCTACCACTGCTTGGCGCGCCTTCGCGTACAAGCCTTTCACATCGCGCTGTTCGCAGACTTCGACGGGAGTATCCATAAAAATTTCGATGAAGTTCTCGCCGACCATTTTGCGCGCTTCTTCGCGCGTGGCGCGGTAGGGACTGATGGCGGCGCAGACAACCGCTCCGCCCGCGTGAACGATTTCGCCCGCGACAAATCCGATGCGGATGATGTTAGTGTCGCGATCTTCTTTGCTAAAGCCGAGTCCTTTTGAGAGATGCGTGCGAACCACATCGCCATCGAGGATAGCGGTTTCGCGTCCGCGTTCAAGCAACAACGTGGTGAGGACTTGCGTTGTCGCAGATTTGCCCGATCCGCTTAAGCCGGTGAACCAAATTGCAAAACCTTGTTTGTGGCGCGGCGGATACATCTCGCGCAAAATTTCGGCGGTCTCAGGTCGCGTGAACCATTCGGGCAACAGTTTGCCTTTGATCAAATAATCGTTGCGGACTTGCGTTCCCGAAATGTTGGCGACTTTCGCGCCCTTCGGCACGTCCTTCTCTTCGACATAACGACCTTCATCGGGAAGATAAACGAGCATTTCAAACGGAACCATCTTGACGCCGAGTTCGGCTTCGTATTTGTTCATAAACTCTTGCGCGTCGTACGGACCATAGAACGGTTTGCCTGTGGAGTCGTTTCCGGGTCCCGCGTGATCGCGCCCGACGATGAAATGATTCGCGCCGTGATTGCGGCGAATAATCGCGTGCAGCAACGCTTCCTTTGGTCCAGCCATTCTCATCGCCAGCGGAAGCAGACTGAGCATGGTGTCTTTTTTATCATAGTAGTTATCCGCTAACGCTTTGTAAGTGCGGACGCGGGTGTAATGATCCACATCGCCGGGCTTGGTCATGCCGACAACGGGATGAATGATGAGCGAGCCTTTCACTTTTGCGGCGGCGCGTTTGGTCAATTCTTCATGGATGCGATGCAAGGGATTGCGCGTTTGGAACGCGACGACGTTGTCGTGTCCCATGTCTTCGAGCATGGCGCGGACTTGCGCGGGAGTGCGGCGCAAACTAACAAAATCATAATATTTGGGAAGGTTGATAACTTTCATCGGTCCGCTGATGCAGACCTTGCCCCAACGCCCCATTTCTGAAATCATCGGATGTTTGGAATCAGTTGTGCCGTAAGCGAGCGCGGCTTCGGTGTTCGCGTCCCAGTGATAAATTTCATTGAGCGTCATCACGGCGATCAAATCAAAGTTTGCGCTGCGCAATGTCAATTCTTCGCCGACGGTGGGAAGTTCCTTCGGGTCGGCAGTTAGCGTAATGGGAAGGGGAAAGAGCGTTCCGTCCGCGAGGCGCATTTCATTTAGGACGCGCTCGTAATCGGCTTTGCCCATGAAAGTGGTCAGCGGAGAAAATCCGCCGGTGGCGATGAGTTCAAGGTCGCACATGTTACGCATGGTGATCTTGATCGAAGGCAGTTTCGCGGCGCGCGCGATCAGTTCGTCGCGTTCCTTGCCTTCCACTACAAGATTGATGAGTTTTCCGCCGTAAGGAGGAATGAGTTTTGCTTTTGCCATTATTTACTCCATTTTAGTAATAAGACCTCCGAGGTTTTGAAAACCTCGGAGGTCTAAGATTTTCACAAGCGCGGATTATACTCCAAAATTCAGCGGGTGAATTTTGG
>JAVHOY010000014.1:0-1173 GCA_036170295.1 bacterium | reverse complement strand
AGTCAGCGCAGCGTGAAAGTGGATGTGTATGATTCCATGTCGTCGCTGGGACGTAAGTTTTTATTGGCGGGCAAAAGCGGATTGAACCTGACGCACTCCGAACCGTTTGAAAAATTTATAACGCGTTACGGAAAACGAAGCCAAGAAATAAAAAAATGGTTGTTGGATTTCACGCCCGATAATTTGCGCGAGTGGGCGCGCGGACTTGGCGTGGAAACTTTTGTCGGCACATCGGGCAGAGTCTTTCCGCTTGAAATGAAAGCCAGTCCGCTGTTGCGCGCGTGGTTGAAACGATTGAATGACGCGGGCGTTCAATTTCATCTGCGGCATAAATGGCAAGGCTGGAGCGCCGATCAATCTCTAAAGTTTGAAACGCCCGATGGCGAGAAAATTATCAAAGCGGATGCGGTCATTCTCGCACTCGGCGGCGGAAGTTGGGCGCGGCTCGGCTCGGACGGCGCATGGGTCGGCGCGTTGCGCGAAGTCGGCGCGGAGGTCGCGGCGTTGAAACCGTCCAATTGCGGGTTTGACATAGCGTGGAGCGAGCATATCCGCGCGAAGTTTGACGGCAGTCCGATCAAATCGGTGATTTTGTCGTTTGGCGAGTTTCATCAGCAAGGCGAGTTCATCATCGTCAAAGATGGCGTACAGGGAAGTTTGATCTACGCCGCGTCGGCGCTGCTCCGCGATGAGATTGACGCGAAAGGCAGCGCGGTCATTCATCTTGATTTTGCGCCTGATAAAACCAAAGAGCAGTTGATTGAAAAATTATCCAAGCCGCGCGGATCGCGTTCGATGGCGAGTCATCTGGAAAAGACGCTCGGCTTGAAAGGCGCGAAGGTTGCGCTGTTGCATGAGTTCGCGCCGAAGGAAGATTTTGCAAACGCGGAAAAACTCGCCGCGTTGATTAAGCGCTTGCCCATTCCATTGATCGCGCCGCGTCCGCTGGATGAAGCCATCAGCAGCGCGGGCGGCGTGACTTTTGAAGCGCTGGATGAGCATCTGATGCTGCGTAATTTTCGCGGCGTTTTTTGCGCGGGCGAGATGCTTGATTGGGAAGCGCCCACCGGCGGATATTTGCTGACCGCATGTTTTGCCAGCGGACGCGTAGCGGGCTTGGGAGCAGCGCGCTGGTTGGATGACGCTGTATAATGGTTTTAAAGTTTTGCTATA
>JAVHOY010000013.1:0-1174 GCA_036170295.1 bacterium | reverse complement strand
AAAATTGACGATTTGAATCTCGCGGCAGAATTGGGATACGTCGGCAAAGATCCGCGCGGCGCGATTGCGTTCAAATTCCCAGCGCGCGAAGTGACCACAAAATTAAATAATATCGGCGTTGCAGTTGGCCGCACCGGCGTGTTAACTCCGTATGCCATGCTCGAACCCGTTGAGATCGGCGGCGTGATCGTCGAACGCGCAACGCTGCACAACTTTGATTTCATCGCGGAAAAAGATATTCGCATCGGCGACCGCGTGCTGGTCAAACGCGCAGGCGAAGTGATTCCGTACATCATCGCTCCCGTTGTGGATGCGCGTACCGGAAAAGAAAAGCCATACCAAATGCCGAAAGAATGTCCCGCGTGCGGACAGGCTGTGGAGCATTTTGAAGGCGAGGTCGCATGGTATTGCGTCAACGCCGCGTGTCCCGCGCAATTGGTTCGCAACATTGAGCATTTTGTCTCGCGCGGCGCGATGGATATTGTGGGATTAGGAATCAAAATTGTTGAGCAACTCATCGCCGAAGGTTTGGTCAAAGACGCGGCGGATTTGTTCGCGCTGCAAAAGAATCAATTGCTGACGCTGGAAGGTTTCGCGGATAAGAAGGCGGAGAATTTACTCGCGGCGATTGAGCAATCTAAAAATCAGAGTTTGAATCGCGTTATCACGGCGTTGGGAATTCATGGCGTGGGCGAAGTCATGGCGGGAGATTTATCGCGCGCGTTTGGAAATCTATCCGCGTTATCCAAAGCCAGCGCGGAGGAACTTCAGCAAATCGAAGGCGTGGGTCCGAACATCGCGGAAGCGCTTGTGGATTGGTTCGCGCAAAAAGCGAATCAAAACGTGGTGGAGAAATTAAAAGACGCGGGCGTTGATCCGCAAATTAAGAAAGATGAAAAACAAAAAGAAGGCGCGCTGACTGGATTAACTTTTGTGGTCACAGGCACGCTGCCAACGTTATCGCGCGACGATGCAAAAGAATTTATCGAGCGCAACGGCGGAAAATCCACCGATAGCGTCAGCAAGAAAACCAGTTATCTTGTGCTGGGAGAAAACCCGGGCTCGAAGTTTGAAAAAGCAAAATCGCTCGGCGTGAAAATTATCAGCGAAGACGAGTTGCGGAAATTGGCGAAATAAATCCCTCACCCCTAACCCCGCTCCCACAGGGAGAGGG
>JAVHOY010000012.1:0-1178 GCA_036170295.1 bacterium | reverse complement strand
GTCTAAACACTGCCCCCCAAATATGGATAAAGGATATAGGAATTTCGGATAGTCGGTGTAATTGTAGGTTGCGCAACGCTTCTCAATGAAAATCTTAACCCACAGATTACGCCGATTTTTCTCTCTCATCTGTGAAATCTGCGGATTACTAAAAACTGATATTGAGAAGCGCTGATGCGTATGTTGCGCTTGCGGCGCGACAACAGGGTAAAATATTCCAAAGGAGAAACCGTTCATGGCTATTGAAGGCACACACAACTTATGGGGCGATCTGCATCGTCCAGACCTCGCGCCCAACCAAGCAGATTTTAGCGTTATAGGCATTCCTTATGATGGGCTTGCCAGCGCGCGCAAAGGCGCCGCCCTTGCGCCCGAACGCCTGCGCTTTTGGTCGCGTCATCTCACTCCCTTTAGCGAAGACCGCACACGCTTAAGCGAAATGACCATTTGCGATCTCGGCGATATTCACATTGTAAATCCCGCAGTAGATTACAACCTGGTGCGTCGGCGCGTAGCGACGTTGCCCAACATCCCCATTTTGCTCGGCGGCGATCATTCGGTGACGATTCCCATCTTTGAGGGACAACGCGAACGTTATAAAGATAAGCGACTGGGCGTGTTATGGCTGGACGCGCATCCCGACTTGTGCGATGTATTTGACGGTTCGCGCCTATCTCATGCCTCAGTCTTGCGGCGCGGAATTGAGTTTGGCATTGAGCCGCATGATATTTGCATGGTCGGCTTGCGCTCGTGGGAAGATCAAGAAATTGACATGATTGAAAATGGCGGCGTGCATGTCTACACGGCGGCGGACGTTGCCGAGCGCGGTATGAAAAAAATCGCAGAGAGCGCTCGCGCTATTCTTAAAGATTGCGACGCAGTCCACATCTCGCTTGATATAGATTGCCTCGATCCCTCCGTCGCGCCCGGCACGGGCATTCCCGAATTTGGCGGCTTGACCGCGCGCGACGTGTTGACGCTGATCAAATCCATGCAAGGGCTTCCGCTCGTCGGACTCGATGTGGTGGAGATCGCGCCCGCGCTGGATCCTTCTGAAGCGACAGTCTTTGCGGGCTTGAAGATTATCATGGAATATATCGCAGTCATTGCGCGCCAGAAACAAAAATAAAGCGAGGTCAAATGCAACTCACTTATATCGTCGCGCATAACGCGGCGCA
>JAVHOY010000011.1:0-1180 GCA_036170295.1 bacterium | reverse complement strand
GAATGGCGGGCAGGAGAATATCGGCGAAGAGAATCGCCGCATCCACGCCGAGCGCGCGCACGGGTTGCAGAGTCACTTCCGCGGCAATTTCGGGATGATGACAAATTTCGATCAGCGAATATTTTTCGCGGATGGCGCGATATTCCGCCATGTATCGTCCCGCTTGGCGCATGAACCAGACGGGGGTGGTTTCAACGGGAAGCCGATTGCAAGCGCGGAGAAAGCGTGATTGGTAATTGGTAACTGGTAATTGTGTCATTAGTGATTCTCCATTTACCAATTACTGCTTACCGCTTACCAGCACACACGCGGGGTCGCTTTCAAGATAATCGCCCGTCACGCCGTACGCGCGTCCGCGTTGACCGCCGCACACGTCGCGGTATTCGCAGGTTCCGCACACGCCTTTTAATTTATCAGGATTGCGCAGGTCTTTGAAAATTTGCGAATTGCGATAGACATCCACGATGTCGTTCTCGCGCACCATGCCTGCAGTGACGGGCAGGAATCCGCTCGGCTGAATTTCACCGATGTGCGAGATGAATAAAAATCCGTTGCCATCATTCACGCCTTTGGTCGGACGATTGAGTCCATCCGCGTATTGGAAGCCCGCGCTTTGGAAGGTGACGGGCTTGCCGTCGTTTTGCGCGCGCTTGCGCTCAATAGCCACGCGACGATACATCGGCGCGGCAGTGGACTTGATATCAAATGGCGCGTTCTGTGAAAGATCGTAAAGCCAGTTGAAAACTTTCTCATGTTGCTCGGCGGAGATCATTTGCTCTGCCATTGCGCGTCCCGTCGGCACAAGGAAGAACACCGACCATTGCACGGCTTTCACTTCTTGAATGAACTGCACCATCTCGTGCAAAATATCTACGTTATGTTTTGCGACGGTGGTGTTGACCTGTACGCTCAGCCCCGCATTTTGCGCGCGGTGCAGCGTGTCCATTGTCCGCTGCCACGAACCTTTGACCTGACGGAACTTATCGTGGATTTCAGCACGCGGCGCGTCGAGCGATAATGCCACGCGGCGGATTCCCGCTTCGCGCGCTTTTTCGAGTCGCTCGGTGGTTGGCAATGCCGTCGCAGTCGGCGTGAGCGAGCAACGCAAACCGCGCTCGTCGGCGTAGGCGATGAGTTCAAATAAATCGGGACGCATCATCGGGTCGCCGCCAGTGAAAAT
>JAVHOY010000010.1:0-5196 GCA_036170295.1 bacterium | reverse complement strand
ATTGAATTTCCAAACATCGCCGAACGCTTTGCGCCGTATCTTGATTGGTTGAATCATCCCGAAGTAATGGCGATCCATTTTGAAGATTTGATCGAAGACCGCGCCGCGACTTTAACGCGTATTATGGAACATTTCAACAAGCGAGTTGCGCTTACAACGCCTGCGAGTAAAATCCTTGAAGCCCTTGAAACATCCATCAATCCGAAGAAGTCTCCCACTTTCCGCTCTGGCAAAACAGGGGAGTGGAAAAAACATTTCAGCGACGAGCATAAAAAAATATTCAAAGACGCTGCTGGCGATTTGTTGATTAAACTTGAATACGAGAAAAATAATGATTGGTAACGCCTGCTCTATCGTTGTCCGCGCATATAACGAAGAAAAACATCTTGGGCGTTTGCTCACAGGAATTCAGCAGCAAACCATTAAAGATGTGGAAGTCGTTCTCGTTGATTCTGGCTCCACCGATGCAACCATTGCTATCGCTGAATCTTTCGGCGCGAAGGTCGTTCACATCAATCCGCAGGAATTCACCTTTGGACGTTCGCTCAATATCGGGATCAAATCCGCGACGCGCGAGTTGATCGTTATCGCCAGCGCGCATGTTTATCCTGTCTATCCGGATTGGCTGGAAACATTGCTGCGCCCATTTGAAAATCCAAATATTGCGTTGACTTACGGCAAACAGCGCGGACCCGATTTTGCAAGATTTTCAGAACAGCAAATTTTCCACCAATGGTATTTTGATGAAAGCAATCTAAAGCAAGTCACCGCATTTTGCAATAACGCCAACGCCGCCACCCGAAAAAATCTCTGGGAGAAAATCCATTACGATGAAGAAATCACGGGCTTGGAAGATTTGCTTTGGGCAAAGCAGGCAAAAGAACAAGGCTATGATATTGCTTACGTCGCCGAAGCGGAGATTGTCCACGTCCACAACGAAACCCCGCGCGGAGTCTTCAACCGTTACAAACGCGAGGCGATGGCGTTCAAAAAGATTTATCCCGAATCGCATTTCAATTTATACGATTTCGCGCGTTTGACCGCGACCAACATTGCCAGCGACCTCTGGTACGCTACGCGCGAAGGCGTGTTGATAAAAAATCTTGCGTCCATTTTCTGGTTCCGCTTCATGCAATTTCACGGCGCTCGCATGGGTCACCGCGAAACCAGTCTAGTCACGCCGCAATTGCGCGAAACTTTTTATTATGCGCGGGAAAGAAAGGCTAAAGACGAAAGAAAAAGGGACGTTGAGCCGATTCAATATGATGGTAGGTAGTTTAAGCGTATGTGAATCCCATAAATTGCGCGGCATTTATTCTGTAAACAAAAACTTGTTTTCACATTGACGTATCTTTATCAGACAGGTATAATCTTCCTTCGGCATTATTTCAAATATAGTAGGAGTATAACTATGACAACACCCGACAGCGCGCAAGCCGTAGCGCTTGAACCAAAAACAAAACTCAGCGGCAAAATTTTGAAGACAACTCTCGCGGGGGCGCTTGTGGACATCGGTCAAAGTCTTCCCGGCGTGATCCACATCTCACAACTCCAACAGGAAGCGGTTAATAAAGTTGAAGATGTCGTAAAAGAGGGGCAAAGCGTGGACGTTTGGGTTCGTCGCGTTAAGAAAGATCGCATTGAATTAACCATGATCGAACCGCTGCGCTTTGAGTGGAAAGAGATCGAGCCTGACGTAATTGTAAAAGGCAAAGTGGTGCGCGTGGAAAGTTACGGCGTGTTCGTAGATTTTGGCGCGGAGCGTCCGGGTCTTGTGCATGTCAGCGAATTAACTCGCGGCTATGTCAAAACCGCCAGCGAAGTGGTCAAAGAAGGCGACGAGGTTGAAGCCAAAGTTTTGGATGTTGATCGCCGCAAACGCCAGATCCGCTTGAGCATGAAAGCGTTATTGCCCGAGGTCGTCGAAGAAGCCAAGCCTGAGCGCGAAGACCGCAAAAGAAGCGGCGACGCTCGCAAAGGCAAAGGCAAGAAACAAGAAGAATCTTATCAGATGGACGTCGAGTCAACGCCTGTGGAACCGCAATATACTGCGATGCAGATGGCGTGGCAACAAGCGCTTGAACGATCCAAAGGTAAAGGCAAAGTTCGCGCAAAATCATATAAAGCGGCTACTGAAGAACAAGAAGAAATATTCAATCGCACACTGGGAAAACGCGTTCCCGCTGGCGAATAAAATAAACAATAAAAAAAGAACGAGCGCAAGGCTCGTTCTTTTTTTATTGTGGAAACTGTCGTTTCTTTGCGGCGGAAAATGTCTACTCTTTATTGAACGCGCTCTTCAAAAAAGATTCCATAAAACCGCGCAGGTCGCCGTCTAATACAGATTGCGTATTGCCAGTCTCATAGTCGGTACGGTGATCTTTGACCATTTGATAGGGATGCAACACATACGAACGGATTTGACTGCCCCATTCGGCTTTAGTATATTCGCCGCGTAGGATGGCGCGTTCCTCATCCTTTTCAGCGGTTTTTAATTCCAATAAACGCGCGCGCAGAATGTTCATTGCGAATTCTCGATTTTGCGATTGCGAGCGTTCATTTTGGCATGTGACCACAATTCCTGTTGGGAGGTGCGTCAGCCGCACAGCGGTCGCGTTTTTTTGAACATTCTGTCCGCCCGCGCCCGATGAGCGAAAGACGTCTAGTTTTATATCGCCAGGCGCAATGAAAACGTCCGCTTCTTCCATTGAAACTTGCGGCAGGATTTCGATCAACGCGAAGGAGGTATGTCTGCGATGCGCCGCGTCAAACGGGGAAAGACGCACTAAACGATGCACGCCCTTTTCAGAACGCAAATAGCCAAACGCATATTCGCCGCTCACTGCAATCGTCGCGCTTTTGACGCCCGCTTCTTCGCCCGATGTAAAATCGAGAATCTCAGTTTTGAAACCGTTATCTTCCGCCCAACGCAAGTACATGCGCTCCAGCATTGCCGCCCAATCTTGCGAATCCGTTCCGCCCGCGCCGGCGTGAATGGCGAGGATCGCGTCGTCGCGATCATATTTTCCAGAGAGCATTGCGGCAAAGGCTCGTTTTTCAAGATCGGATTCGAGTCCGCTAATTTCTTTTTCCAAATCAACGCGCAATGATTCATCGTCCAGCCGAGCAAGTTCGGTCAAATCGCGGATGCGCTGTTGTAATGCGCTCCACGATTGAATGTCGTCGCGCAGGTTTGCGGCGCTCTTCATCGTTCGCTGCGCGCTCGTTGAATCGTTCCAAAAATCGGGATGTCCTATTTCTTTTTCAAGTTGCGAAAGTTGAATCTCTTTGCCCGTCAGGTCAAAGACGCTCCAGTAATTGTTGGGTTAATTTGTTAGTTTCATTTAAACGATTAAGTAAATCTTGCATGAGAACTCCTAAGTTATGCGTTCGCTAAAATTCCATCCACAAAAGCGCTGGGGTCAAAGGGTTGCAGGTCTTCTGATTTTTCGCCTAAGCCCGCGAATAAAATTGGCAGACCCAATTCGCGTTGAATGGCAAACGCCATTCCGCCGCGCGCGGATGAATCAAGTTTGGATAGTATCACGCCTGTAACGTGAACCGCTTCCTTAAAGGAACGCGCTTGCTGTAAAGCGTTTTGTCCCGTCGTCGCGTCCAGCACAAGCCATACTTCATGCGGCGCGCCCGCAAGCGCTTTGCCTACCACGCGATTTACTTTTTTCAATTCTTCCATCAGATTGAAGCGCGTGTGCAAACGTCCTGCGGTGTCAATGAGGACGACGTCCGCGCCGCGCGCCACGCCCGCTTGAACTGAGTTGAACGCGACCGCGCCGGGATCAGATTCGGACGCGCCTGTGATGACTTCAATGTTCAGTCGCTCGCCCCAAACTTGAAGTTGATCCATTGCGGCGGCGCGAAACGTATCTGCCGCGCCAAGCAATACCCGCTTGCCTTCGGAGTGAAATCGCGCGGAAAGTTTTGCGATGGTTGTAGTTTTACCTGAGCCGTTGACGCCGACCACGAGAATGATCGTCGGTTTGGAGTCAAAACGTAACGCGGGCGGAGGCGTGAGGCGGGCGAGTAGTTCTTCTCGAAGCGCGGAAGATAAATCGCGGGCGTAGATCAAGCCTGAATTATGCGCGGCGCGGCGCAACGAATCCAATATCGAGGCGGCGGTCTCCATGCCCATATCCGCTTGAAGGAGAAGCGCTTCGAGATCATCCCATGTTTCGTCTGTGATCTCAGATGCGCCGAGAATAGTTGCGAGTTGTCCGAAGGCGACTTTGCTTGTGCGGGAAAGGCTTTCTTTCCAACGCGATAAAAGGGTTGTCATGGAGCGCGATTATATCAGGGAATTTATGTTATACTTTTTTGCTTGAATGAAGAAAGACGCAAGAAATTATCAAGATAGGAGTTAAAAATGTCTGGAGAACCTATTCACATTACGGATGAATCTTTTGAAAAGGTCGTGATGCAATCAGAGTTGCCGGTGATCGTAGATTTTTGGGCGCCATGGTGCGGACCCTGCAAGATGGTCGCGCCTATGCTTGAGAAACTCGCAAAAGAACAAGATGGCAAACTTATCGTGGCTAAGATTAACACGGACGATCACGCGGAGTGGATGCAAAAATTTGGCATTCAAGGAATTCCCACTTTGTTGTTCGTTTCAGGCGGCAAGGTAGTGCATCGTCAGGTTGGCGCATTGCCCGAGCGCATGTTGCGCGAAGCGGTTAATCAATTCATGGACGTCATTCGTCAGAACTAGGACGCTAAACAATAGGAGATGGGTATGAAAAAAATATTCTTCTTGATGATTGCGATGGTTTTCGCCGTCAGCGCTTGTGGAACTTCTGCGAAGCCGTCTGTTCCAGCGGCGGTTATCCCATCTCCAATATCCGAAGCGAATTTGCAAGCGACTGCGGCGATTTTGTCGCTGCAAACTTTGCAGGCGCAGCCTACGGCGACATTAATGCCAAGCGTCACGCCTATCATTGAAACTGCCGCGCCGACTTCAACGCCCACAGTAGAAGCGACTGCGACTGAAACGCAGAACCCAGTCTTGTTGACATTGACCGCGACTTTGGGAACCGGCACACCGTTTGCGAACGAATCGGGAACGCCCAATCCAACCAGCGCGACGTTCTCTGTCTTTCAACCCAGCGCGACGCTTGATCTTCGCGCGCCGACGGAGACGGCTCATCCGCAAACATACGGAACTATGCCGCCGAATTTGCC
>JAVHOY010000009.1:0-5198 GCA_036170295.1 bacterium | reverse complement strand
TCTTTACAATCGGCTTTGAAACAACTTTCTTCTTAGGCTTCGCCTTGACCGTCGCAATTTTCTTTGCGCTGGATTTTTTTGTGGGCTTTACAACAATTTCTTTTTTCTTCGCCTTCGCCGCGACTTTGCGAACAGCGCGCGGTTTCTTTTCTTCATCCTTCATCCTTAATCCTTCATCCTTCACAAAAAACTCCGTCCACTTCTCCTGCATGGATGGAACGCCCGCGCCGTTTAATTGATTGCAGATGGTCTTCCATTCGCTGTCGCCGACAAAGCGGAAATCTATAAAGGCGTGACATTGATACGCGCCCAGTTCAACGTACAAACCTTTTTCCCAAACTTCCTTGCAAGCGCGGATATATTCCAATTGGCTGGCGCAATCTTTGAAGATGACATATCCAACGCGCGGCAAACCGATTCCTTCCGCGAGATTCTTTTGCAACATATTGCCTGTGGATTTATCGAGATATGCGGCGGAGGCGTTGATCCATCCGCGCGTATCGGCGAATTTGTTGTGATAGACGACCAGTCCGCGTTCGTCATTGAGACGATTGGAGTATGCGAATACATTCTCGTCCACGCTTCCATCCGCGTAAAAATCGTACAGCAGAAAATTCTCAACGTCGGCAAAAACATGGCGGCGATGAAGCAGCGGAAAGATGCGCCATTCATGCGCGCGGACGAGTCCTTCGTCGGGCGTTTCATTCCATTTGGCGCGACGGAATTCCATCCCGTATTTTTCACTAAAACCTTCCACCTGTCCATGACCGAACATCGGCAAGCCGGGCAGCGTGGAAAGCAGCGTGCAAACGCCAAAATATTTATCGCCGTTGCCAAATTGTTCCACCGCGCTTTTTTCATCGGGATTGTTCATGAAGTTAACATAACGCTTCAAAATTTGCGGATCAAATTCAAGCGTGTTCTTAATCGCAAGACGATATTTGGCGTTATCTTCATCGCGCAGCATGTGCATAAACGCGGAGTTATAAACGCGGTGCATCCCCAATGTGCGGACGAAATATCCTTCCATCAGCCAAAAGGCTTCGGCGAGCAACAACGTATCGGGAACTTCTTTGGCGACGCGGTCAACCACTTCGCGCCAAAATTCTTCGGGGACTTTGTCGTCAAACTCGGCTTTGGTCATGCCGTATTGCGCGCGTGATGGAATCGCTCCACCCGCGCCTGGTTCGGGAAACCATAAACGTTGAACGTGTTTCTTAGCAAGCGTCATCGCCGCGTCAAAACGAATGACGGGAAAATTCCGCGCCACATGCAAGATAACTTGAATAATCGCTTCGCGCACTTCGGGGTTGGCGTAATCGAGTTGCGCGGTATCGTTCCACGGAAAAGACGTCCCGTCGTTGCCGTGATAAATATAGCGAAGATCGCCCGTTTTTAAATCGCGGCGTTGAAAGACAACGGCGGCGTCGCTCTTGTCGTAATAATGATCTTCAAGATAAATGCCCACGCGCAAATCATCGGAAAGATTCTCAGATTTGAATGAATAAGACGGGTACGGCAAAAAGGAAGAAGACAAAAACCAATCGGGATGTTCGACCACCCAAGTTGAATCAATGCCCATGTGATTTGGAACCATATCCGCGGAAAGACGAATCCCGCGCTGCCATGCGCGCGCGCGAAGACTGTTCAACGCGTTCCAGCCGCCGAGATCATTTGCGATGTCATAAGAGTGAAGCGAATACGCCGAAGCGACCGCGTCCTCTTGTCCCATGCGTTGTTTGATTTTTTGCGAAGCGCGGCTGCGTTCCCACAAACCGATCAGCCACAAGCCAGTGAATCCGCGCGCGACGAGCAAGTCCAATTCTTCATCGGGGATTTGATCGAGCGTTGCAATATTGCGCTGATATTTTTTGGAGAGTTGATCCAACCAGACGTAGGAATTTTTGGCGAGCAGAACAAGTCGCGGCATCCAATCTTTATCGGGACTGTAGCGTTCATACTCCGCGTATTCATGCGCCGCAAAATTTGGAATATAAGTTTCGGCTTTGGACGTATCAAGCGGACCTTGTTTGCGAATCATATCCTCGCGCAGATAATCTAATCCGCGCAAGACTCGCGCCGCAAAATTTTTGCCGAGCAAATGTCCCCATTTTTCGACGACGAAGCGCAACTGACCTTCAAGCGAATCGGGCGAGGCTTTGATCGGCGCGGCGAGAATCTCTGTCAGCGTTTCGCCGAGTTGAGAATCGCCGTTGCCAAAGCCAGGCTGCTTCGCGAAGAAATCTAATAAGCGCTGAATAAATTCCTTGTAAGCCGATTGACTCATCGCGGCGTCGTCGAATAAATCTTTATAGGAAGATAACGCCGGATTGTTATTGGAATTATTAATCAGCAACATTTCTTCGATGGTTGCCGCGCGCACGCCGCGCCCGAAATCGCCAAAGCGCGGAACTTGCGTGGCAAGATAAACTCCCGCCGAAGTCTCTCCGCGAAAAACTGACATGGGCGGAAATTCTTCGGTAAATTTGCTCAACGTCAAATCATATTTTGAACCAAGATTGGATTGCAACATGCCCATCGCGCGCCCCATCACGCCGCTATATTTTGCAAAAAAATGTTTGAGGATAATATGATACGCCTCGTCGAGCAAAGAAAGCGCGTACAAATCGGAAGCGGAAATGCGATCATCGGCTCCATTTTGCGCGCGGAGTTTGAACATCTGCGCCGCAAACACGCGAGCGGAGGTAATGTCCGCAAACGCCACATGCCCGTCTGGGCGAAAAAAATCCGCAGAAAAATTATATTTTTGGCGAGAAGCGCGGGAGGTTAGCATACGATAATGATAACCGATTATCGTTTTTTTTCGAGTAAAATTTCGGGCGCAACTATGAATACATCGCTCACACAATTTGTTTTATTGCTTTTACTTGGCGTATTATATTTGCCCATCGTTTTCTTTGTCATGCAACGCCGCGAAGACGGTCACGAAGCGGCGACATGGCTTGTCGCTTTTTACGCGCTGCTTGCAATGGTCGTCAGCCTCGCCGAGGCGGTGGGACGCAATGGCGGAATGTCCGCCGCGTCGTTTCAAGGATTGCAAATTTATGCGTCGCTGACGCTCATCGCTGTTTTGATGTTAACGCTGGAATCTTTCTTAAAGCGCGAAACATGGAAAACTTGGGGCGGTCTCTGGGCAGGCTGGATATTAATCCTCGCGCTGATTCTCACCAACGCGCTGAATCTGCCCGATACGCTTTGGACAAACGGAAGCGCGCCTCTGCAACGCGCGCGGCTGGCGCCCGCTTGGGCGGTCTTGGGCTGGCTGATATTTCTAATCAGTTTGATTGTTGTCGCAGCGAACGCAAACAGAGAAGCGCGTCAGCAATTATTTCGCAACCGCTTAAATTATTGGTGGGCGATCATCTTTCTTGTCTTCGTCAGCGACGTTTTGCTTTTTTCAAATATCATCATCGCCGGACAGCCCATTCGATTAATCATCGCGGCTGGGCTGGCGTATGTTGTCGGCACACACTATCTGCCCGACCTCAGAGAGATCATTCGACGAACGCTGGCATATCTGCTGGTGGCGTTTATCGTCGCTGCGCTGTACGCGGCGGGATTTCTTTTGGCGCAATCGTTATACGGCTCAAATCCAAAATTCAATCCGTTGCTCGTGGGCGCGTTGATTGCGCTGCTGGTTTCGTTATTCTTCGCGCCGCTGCTGACGTCGGTCTCGCGCGCGTTGAACGCGTGGATGATGAGCGATCAATACGACGCAAGCCGCGCCATTCATCAATACAGCGAAAGCATCAGCAACATTTTAGAAATGGATAAACTCGCAAACGTGGCGGTGGGAATCATTCTCGAAGCGATGCAAATTGAGCGCGGCTTTTTCTTCCTCGTGGACGCGGAACGCCAAGCCGATGGAAGCAAACGCTACAAATTGAGTCTAGCGCGCAGCCCCGAAGAAAGACAAATGGCGCCCGTTGAATTAGACGAGACAGGCGTCATCGCTTCGTATTTTATTCGAGAGCAACGTCCGCTGCTTCAATATGACCTTGAATTATTGCCCGCGTTTCAATCGGGTTCGCCCGCCGAAAAAAACTGGCTCAGCCAGCTCGGCGCCGAAGTGCATGTTCCCATCTTCGCAAAAAAACAATGGATCGGCTTGCTGACCTTCGGCAAGAAATTAAGCGGAAACCGCTACACCAAAGAAGACCTTGCCACGTTGAGCTCGCACGCGAGTCAAACCGCAGTGGCGCTGGAAAATGCGCGGCTGGTGGAAAATCTGATGCGCCTCAACAACGAGCTGCGTCAGGCGCGCCGCGCATTGGAGAAAAACAATCGCGACCTTGAACGCATTGATCAAGCTAAATCCGATTTCATCAGCATTGCCTCGCATGAATTACGCACGCCGCTGACGGTCATCAAAGGCTACAGCGAAATGTTGATGGAAGACCCAAACGTAAATCCAAACTTCAAGTTTATGATGACGAAGATCAACGAAGGCGCTCTGCGTTTGCACGAAGTCATGGACTCGATGTTCGACATCGCGCAGATTGACGCGCGTTCGCTTAAGCCGCATCTTCAGCCCGTCGAATTGGGACTTCTCATTCAAGAGGTTTGCATCGAGCAGGCGGAAGCGGTCAAGGAGCGCAAGCAATCGCTTTTGCTGGAACTGCCCGCATTGCCGCACGTCAAAGCGGATCAAAACTTGCTGCGTAAATTATTTCATCACCTGTTGCGGAACGCGGTTAAGTTCACCGACAATCTCGGCAAGATCACAGTCACGGGTCGCGCTATTCCTCCCATTATTGATTTGCCCAATGGCGGCGTCGAGCTGATCTTCAGCGATACGGGCGTGGGCGTTGACCCGAACTTCCACGAAATTATTTTCACCAAGTTTTATCAGCCCGGCGAATTGGGCAAACACTCCACGAGCAAAACGCGCTTCAAGGGCGGCGGCGCGGGACTGGGGCTGGCGTTATCAAAGGGAATTGTGGAAGCGCACGGCGGACGCATTTGGGTGGAAAGTCCCGGCTATGACGAGGTCAATTTTCCCGGCAGTCAATTCCATGTCATCTTGCCGTTGAGCAAATTGAACACAGGCGAAAAACAAAAGATCAGCGCGCCGCTGACGTTTAGGGTGTGAATAAGAAATTAGGATTATGGAATTAATAACTGGCTTCAAAAGATTAACATCTTCTGAAGCCAGTTATTTTTTGACTGACGCCTAA
>JAVHOY010000008.1:0-1184 GCA_036170295.1 bacterium | reverse complement strand
CAATCGAATCACGAAGGCGCGTTGATTGACGCGCTGCAAGATGCGCGCACATGGGCGAGCGGAGTTGTGTTCAATCCCGGCGGGTATACTCACACTTCTGTTGCGCTGCGCGACGCCATCGCCGCGATTCAAATTCCCGTCATCGAAGTCCATCTTTCAAATGTTTATGCGCGTGAAGAATTTCGTCACAAGTCTTTGATCTCGGCAGTATGCAAAGGAACGATCAGCGGGTTTGGCTGGCAATCGTATGCGCTGGCGCTGAGAGCGCTGACAGACGCCTTATGACATCATGTCAATTCTCGCATTGACTCGCGTTTTGAAACGGGCTATACTCGCCTTATCGAGGTAACGCCAATATGCGCTTATTTCACGGAAAGTCCCATCTTTGTTAATCAAGACACGCGGTATATCTCCGCGTGTCTTTTTTTTATATTCCTCACAAAAAGGAGACTACTACAATGGATTCTGGACTGATAGGCAAGAGAGAAAAGGCAAAACGGTACGCCGAGGAAAGTCGCCGATTCCGCTTCAACCAATTTGACCTGACCTTTTATGGCGACAATAACAACCATCAAGTTGTTTACGCGGACGGCGTTTTTTCTTGCGATTGCGAATTCTTCCTGACGCACAAACGTTGCAGCCATACGATGGCGCTTGAAATATTGCTCAAAGATATGATCGTTGAAACAGCCGAAGCCTAACTAAAAATAGGAATAGATAAAGACCCTAAAGGAATCCAAACCTTTAGGGTCTTTTCATTATTCTGGTGTACAATTTTCTCCATGCAATCAAAATTCTCTCGACGCGATTTTCTAAAACTCAGCGGACTTGCTCTGGGCGGACTGGCTTTTTCGCCTTTCCTGCCGGGACTGACTGACTTTAACGATAGTTTCGTTGTCCGTATTGCCACGGATGAAATGCCCGTGCGCAAAAAGCCAATTCCAGTTACTAACGATGATGTTTATCAGAATTACCAATATTTTCATCGCGATGATCTTGTGCATGTGTATGAAGAGATTATTGCGGAAGAGCCAAAGTACAACCCAGTTTGGTATCGTGTTTGGGGCGGATACTTGCATCGTGGGCGTGTGCAGCGCGTCAAGACTATTTATCAGCAGCCGATTGAAATTCCCGCAGGCAAACGTTTCCTCGCCGAAGTGACCGTTCCTTTCACCGCGCCTTAT
>JAVHOY010000007.1:0-5203 GCA_036170295.1 bacterium | reverse complement strand
GCGTAGATGTGGATTCCTAAGATGGTTGTAATTAATAAAATTTCAAATAGGGAAAGTCGTTTAATAAAATTCATAAGTGTGCGTAGCGCAGGCGTGGGACAGGCTTAAGCCTGTCCTACATCCAATGTAATCTTCCCGAAGTTATCGCCGTGCCATAATCTTTCCTGCGCGGCGGCGGCTTCTTTGAGCGGATAAGTTCTATCGAGAATCGGTTTTAGTTTTCCAGCCACAACCAAGTCCATCACTTCGGCGAAATCCGCTAACGTGCTCATGGTCGAGCCGATGATGGAGAGATGTTTGGCAAAGATAAAGCGATTGTCAATTTCAAACTTCGCTCCGCCGCTGTTGCCGACGGTGAGCAGCCGTCCGCCTTTTTTGAGGGCGCGCAAACTCAACGGGAAGGTTGTGCCGACGTTATCCACGATCACGTCCACGCCGCGTTTTTCGGTGGCGAGGAAAACCGCCTTCGACCAATCTTCTTCCTTCGAGCGGTCAATCAAAATATCCGCGCCGAGAGATTCGGCTTGCTTCAATTTATTTTCATTCGAGCCGATGACGATCACTTTTGCGCCGAGATATTTTGCGATTTGAATACTCGCGCTGTTGACTCCTCCGCCAGCGCCGACGATGGCAATTGTTTCGCCCGCTTTGACAGCTCCGCGCTTGACCATCGAGTGCCACGCGGTTTGATACACCAGCGCCGCCGCAGCCGCCGCGTGAAAATCAAAATCATGGGGGAGTTTGAAAAGTTGGCGCGTGGGCAGGCAGATATATTCCGCGTATGTGCCGCGAATCGATTCGCCAAGCAGATGCCAATTGCGGCACATGTTGTCCTGTTTGTTCAAACAGAATTCGCATTGTCCGCAGCCAAGGTTGGCGTTAATGGCGACGCGGTCGCCGACCTTGAAGTTTTCCCTCACCCCTAGCCCCTCTCCCAAAGGGAGAGGAGAACCAAGCGCGGCAACTTCCCCCGCTCCATCCGCGCCGTTGATGTGCGGCATTTCGAGTTTCAATCCTTGCCAGCCGTTGCGGACAAGAACATCCATGCGATTTAATGCCGCCGCGCGAATGCGAATCAACGCCTCGCCCGCTTTGGGTTCAGGCGCGGGAAAATCGGCGTACTCCAAAACTTCAGGTCCGCCGTGTTTGTGGAAGAGTATGGATTTCATGGTTGTTTCCTGTCATTGCGAGGAGGGCGTAGCCCGACGAAGCAATCTTTATATTGAAAAGCAGATTGCTTCGGGCTATCGCCCTCGCAATGACATGCAAGTTACTTAATTCCCAACTCAAGCCGCGAAATAACGAGACGTTGAATTTCGCTGGTGCCTTCGTAAATTTCCGTAATCTTCGCGTCGCGGAAGTAACGCTCGATGGGCAGGTCTTTGCTGTATCCCATGCCGCCGTGAATTTGCAAAGATTGATGCGCGACAAACATCGCGGTTTCAGACGCGAATAATTTTGCCATCGAGGCTTCGAGCGAATAACGTCCGCCGTTCGCTTTCGCTTTTTCTTTGGTCAGCGCGGCGTTGTAGATGAGCAAACGCGCGGCTTCGATGCGCGTCTTCATATCCGCGATTTTGAAGCCCGTGCCTTGAAACGCGCCGATGGGTTGACCAAAGGCTTCGCGCTCAGTGGCGTATTGACGCGCCGCTTCGTACGCGGCTTCGGCGACGCCCAGCGCTTGCGTGGCAATGCCAATGCGTCCCGCGTCCAAAACGGTCATGGCGATTTTGAATCCGTCGCCTTCTTTGCCGAGCAGATTGGCGGCGGGAATGCGGCAATCTTCAAAGATTAATTCGCTTGTGGCAGATGCGCGGATTCCAAGCTTTGGCTCCTTCTTTCCGCGCGTTAATCCTTTTGTATCGCCTTCGACCAAAAACGCGCTCACGCCTTTTTGTTTTTTATCGGGGTCGGTCATCATAAAGACGACGAAGTAACTTGCCACAGGTCCGCTTGTGACCCAGCTCTTGCGTCCGTTCAATACATAAAAATCGCCGTCGCGTGTGGCGCGGCTTTTCATCGCGCCGGCGTCTGATCCGCTTTGAGGTTCGGTCAGCGAATATGCGCCGATGGCTTTACCCGACGCGATGGGCGTAATAAATTTTTTCTTTTGCTCTTCCGTGCCAAAAGTCATAATGCCGTGACAATATAACGAATTATTGACCGACATAATGACGGCATGCGAGGCGTCCACTTTGCTGATCTCTTCCATCGCGAGAACATACGCGAGCGCGTCCATGCCTGCGCCGCCGTATTCTTCTGGGACTTCGATTCCCATGAAGCCGAGTTCGCCCATTTTTTTCATCGTGGCGCGCGGAAATTCTCCGCTTTCATCTAACGCCGCCGCAATCGGCGCGATTTCTTTTTGGGCGAAATCACGCGCCGCGTCGCGGATCATTTTGTGTTCGTTCGTGAGAGGATAAATTGCAAGGTCAGTCATGAATGTGCCTCCAAAGGATTGTGATTTGCGGAATTATACCGCGTTGAATGATCAATAAATTCTTTTTTACGGTCTTTTCATTTGCGTTATACTTCAGGCATGCCTGACTCAAAAGATAATTACAGACTGTATATAGAAAATGCGCGTGAAATGCTTCAAGTAGCAGAAGAAACCCTTCGCAACGAGCATTATTCTTCGGCTTGTAATCGAGCGTACTACGCTGTTTTTTATGCGGCGAGCGCGTTGTTATATTCAAAAGGAAAGACGTACGGGAAACATAGCGCGGTGCTTGCGTTCTTTCGCCAAGATTTTATCAAAACAGGCGAGTTTGACCAAAAATGGAGCGACGATTACGGCTTCATTATGTCCAGCCGACAAACTGCTGATTACGAGTTATACGATCATCTGGAAAAAGAACAAGTTGTTGAAGTTGTAGCAAAAGCGCGATCTTTTGTTGAGGAAGTTGAAAAATGGTTACGCAAACACGAACTGCTTTAAATTTATCGCCGAAGGAAAAAAAAGCGGTTAGAAATTTCCTTGCAGCAGTCCGCCTGACGTATGGGGCAGAGATTCAATATGCGGCAATGTTTGGTTCAAAGGCGCGAGGCGATTCAACAGAATATTCCGACATAGATATTTTGTTGATTGTCACAAACGATCATTGGAAATTTCAAAAAGCCATCAGCAAAATCAGTTCGGGCATCGCGTTGAAGTATGGCGTGGCGCTTGACGTCCGCATGATCAGCGCCGCGCGTTGGCAGTATTATGCTGAAATTCAAGCGGGGTTATATAAAAATATTTCCAGAGATGCAGTCCCTTTTTAACTTGCCAACTCGCATCACGCCCGCCGCGCTAAGACTCATTACCAGCGGCATGATGGGACTGGTGTAGTGCATACGGCTATCCACCGCCATGTACGCCAGCGTAACCATAACGAGGCTTGCCCAAAGAACCCATGTGATTTTCAAATTTTTCCACAAGCCGATGAAAGCCAGCGCAAGCAAAACAACTTGCACGACGATCATCGCGTATTCGTTAAATCCCATTGGATAGCCGAACGCTTCGCTGACGCGCCAGTCAAACCAAAGCATAAAGAAACGATAGCCTGAAAGCAACACATAGCGCACAGGATGCGCCGCAATAATTTTGAGTCCTTCGGCGCGATAAACCAAATCCATTTGCGCTTCGTTTTCTGTGTGAGTCAAATCGGCGCGGCGCGCGACCAAATCTTGAATGGCTTGCCAGCCTTCCACGTTGCCGACGTTATGAAAGTAATTGTCTGTGGTCAACGCGTAGTTGTGACGAAAGATGTTATAGCCGACGAGACTCGAACCAATCAGCGGGCGACCAAAAACCAAATCGGTGCGAATCAACCACGGAGTTAGAAAAAGCGCGAGCACCGCGCCGATGATCAAACTGGGGCGCAGTAAATCTATGCGGCGCAATTTTAATTTCCAGCGTTCGAGAATCAATCCAACGAGAATCGTCAGCGCCACCATGAGCATCGCCGAGCGCGACATGAACGCGAGCGCGAGACCTGCGCCCGCCAGAATCCAATCGCGGAAATGATCGGTGCGGCGCGCGCGGAAGATAAACAACATGCCGAGCGTCACGCCCAAGCCTGCCATTAAATCGCCGGAGACTTGCGTGATGAGCGTGTACGCGCGCGGATAGATTGCCCACAGCAAAGCCGCGATCAGCGCCGCGAGCGGAGATTTTGTCCATTCGAGAGTCAGAAAAAATAACGCGATCAAAATGCCAACGAGAAAAAATAATTGAACAATACCCGCGACGAAAAGCGATTCGTGGGTCAGCGCCGCGACGCCCGCGAAAAATAAAACGGGCGCAGGTTCGCGCATGGCGGTCGCGGAATGCGCCGCGTCGCAGAATGGAAAATAATATTGATTGCATAAACTGTATCCATAACCGCGAGTCAAGTTTGTGGCGATGCCCCACCAAGTTTTTGTTTCGCCTGAGTCAAGTTGAATAGGATGCGCCTTAAGGACGAGCGAGCCGACGAGAAACATCAGCAAAATCAACCACGTCAAAATAAGCGGCGCGGAATTTTCCAAACGGTCAAACCAATTTTGATTTTTTGATTCCATGCGTTGATTGTATTGTACAAGTATAATTTTCGCTATGAAAGAATTTACTTACCGCGCCCACGCCGCGCAGCGCATGTTTGAAAGAAAAATTTCCGTGAAGCGCTTGCATCAGGTTTTGGAGTCAGGCGAAACCATCGAAGATTATTCGGACGACGCGACCAGTCCCAGCCGATTGATCTTAGGTTGGGAAGGGAAACGCCCCATCCATTTGGTGGTTAGCGAAAACGCGAACGCGGTTGTCGTCATCACCGTCTACTCGCCTGAGCCTGAGTTTTGGTCGAAAGATTTTAAGAGAAGAAGGTAACGCGACATTTATGTCGCTCTACAAATTTATTTTTATACCGTACAAATTTGATTCGGGACGCAGATAAACGCTGACCCCGCTGATAAAAAAGAAAATCCGCGTTTTTCTGCGTTCATCAGCGTCCCATTTTTGGAAATGTACAGTGGTGAAAAGTTTATTATGAAATGTCTCATCTGTTTACAATCTGAAACCGCCAGCGGCTTAACGTCCATCCCATTTGAGCGCGGAGAATTTCGCGTGGTCATTAACAACGTCCCCGCGCAGGTTTGTCCCAACTGCGGCGAATCTTATGTGGATGAAAATACGGCGGCGCAATTGCTAGCCAAAGCGGAATCCATTTTCGATGAAGGCGTG
>JAVHOY010000006.1:0-5219 GCA_036170295.1 bacterium | reverse complement strand
TAGGAGTTAACTATGACGGACAATAAAAAATTTCTCGGCGCTCTTGGTATTTTGGCGGCGCTTGTTTTAGCCGCAATCTTTGCCGGCGTTTCTTACAAAAAATCATCTTTGTCCATCGAAGCCAAGCCGACGGGCGTAAGCGTGGTGGGACAAAATCCGATGGAAGGACAACGGCTGGGACTTTCCTCGCCGCTTGAAATTACCTTTGACCGCGATATGGATTCTGCCAGCGGAACTTTCGCGCTGCTTGCCGACGGTAAATCTATTTCTGGCAACGGAGTCTGGTCAACGCCGCGAACGTTTACCTTCACGCCCGATAAGCCTCTGCAACCCGCAACGGTTTACACCGCCGCATTTGACGAAAAACTCCGCGCAAAAGATGGAACGACTCCTGCGGAAAATATCGCCGTTGAATTCAAAACCGTAGAAGCGTTATCGGTGGCGCAAACTTTTCCCGCGCAAGATACATTGGATGTGGATTTGGGGTCGAGCATTACCGTTATCTTTAATCATCCCGTTGTCGCGCTTTCCATTAAAGAAGAGCAAAGCAAACTTCCGCAACCGTTGAAGTTTACGCCCGACGTAAAAGGAAAAGGCGAATGGGTCAACTCGTCGGTGTATGTGTTTGAACCAGAGAAAGGTTTGAAAAGCGGAACTAACTATAAGGTCAGCGTGGATGCGGGGATTGTGGATACGCAAAACAACAAACTGGAAAATTCTTTTATCTGGCAATTCACAACGCGCAGTCCCATCATTTCTAACTTTGCGTTGAAAGGCGGCGCGCAAAATCCCGCCGAAGAAGTGAAAGATGTTCCGCTCGACCAAACGTTCATCGTCACATTTTTGCAGGAGATGAATCCGCAAAGCGTGGAAGGTTCGACGAGCATCGTCAACCGCGAAACGCGCGAAGAATTCCCTGTAAAATTTTCATGGAATGATGCGTTCACTGAAGTCACAATTACGCCGGATGGAAAATTTAATCTCGCCGGTTATTACGAATTATTGATGGCAAGAGATACGCAATCAGTGGATGGCGGATTTCTCGCAAGCGGTTTGGATCTAAAATTTGCAACCCTGCCTTTGCCCGCCATAACGGCTATGTATCCCGCGCCGTTTTCGCAAGAATCTGTGTATAACTCAGACATTACGCTTACTTTCAATTCGCAAATGGATTTTGATAGCATGAAGGGTAAAGTTCAAATTTCGCCCGCGTTGAAAATCGCAACGGATGGATATTACAACGAATACGATAAGAGTCTGCATATCAGCGGGCTTGAGGCTGGCGTAAGTTACGTTGTGCGAATACTGCCCGGCGTCAAAGACATTTACGGCAACGCAATTAAGAATGAAATTTCATATTCGTTTACCAACGGAGATTATCAACCTTACGCGGCGCTTGCCATGCCGTGGAGTCCGCTGGTGTATCGCGCCAAGGGAACGCAAGACGTTTATTTTGACCATGTCAACGTGGACGAAGCGACGATTTCCGTTTATCCCATTACACTCGCTGAGTTCGGAAAATTTTCCAGCGGCGATGTATCGGCAAACGATTTCAAGCCGCAGACGAGCCCCGTGCGCGAGTGGAAGGTTTTCGCGACTGAAAAAAATGTGACTAAGCGCGAACATTTCCTTTTTGATGAAAACGGCAAGCCGCTTGAAGCGGGTTATTACTTTATCGGCGTGCAGGGCAAACCGCTGGACTATAAAAGTAATTTCTATCAGAGTTCTTTGTTTGTCGTTGCGACGGACAACATCACATTTAAAGCAACCGCTACCGAAGGTCTCGCGTGGGTGACTGACCTCGAAAGCGGCGCGCCGCAGAAGGACGTCGCGGTCGCGTTTTACAATGACAAGTTTAAGGAAATTGGAAACGCAACCACCGATCAAGACGGCGTCGCGTATCTCAAAGATATTCAATCCGCCAATTACGCGCAAGTCAGCGGCGGCGGTCGCTTTGCGTTCACGGCGCTGTATTGGGGCAGCGGAGTCAGCGCGGGCGATTTCGGCATTTACGAGAATTATTACGGCGGCGCTTCAAATCTCTTTGCCTATCTTTACACCGATAGACCCGTGTACCGCCCGAATCAAGAAGTGTTCTTCAAGGGAATCTTGCGCGGCAACGATGATCTGCATTACAGTCTGCCGAAGGAAAAGCAAGTCTATGTGGTGGTGGATCAATGGGGACAGAAGATTTTTTCGGAATATGTAAAAGTGAACGCGCAGGGAAGTTTTACTGGCTCGGTTAAACTCGCGCCGGGCGTTTCGCTCGGTTCATATAATATCTACGCTTATAAATCCAATGCGCCCGACGAAGCGCCGATCAGCGCGGTGAGTTTCAGCGTCGCGGAATATAGAAAGCCTGAATATGAAGTCAGCGCGAAAGCCGATAAGACCGATATTCTCAGCGGCGATCGACTCAACTTCAGTTTAGACGCGGCATACTACGCGGGCGGAAATCTCAAAGGCGCGCAAGTGAATTGGTTTGTCGAATCGGCGAATTATTATTTCACGCCGAAAGATAAATATAGCCAATACAGCTTCATGGATTGGGATCGCGACGTATATTGGAATTCAAACGCGGATACGACGGCGCAGCTTATCAATCAAGGCAGCGGCGCGACTGATGCGAACGGTCATTTTGAAGTTTCGCAAACGCTGGACGTCGGCAAAGATAAAATTGATAAGACCGTCACGTTCTATTCAAACGTGCTTGACGTTGCGGGCAACATGGTCAGCGGAAGCACGAGCGCGGTAGCGCATCAAAGCGAAGTGTACGCGGGGATTCGCTCCGATAAATATATCGGCATGGCGGGCGAGGCGCAGCCTTTCAGCGTGGCGGCGTTGACTTGGGATTCGACTCCAATCGCGGGGCAAACTGTCAGCGTGAATTTTGTCGAGCGGCAGTGGTTCAGTGTGCAGAAGAAAGACGATCAAGGCATGTTGACGTGGGAAGAATCTGTAAAAGAGATTCCTGTGGCGACGCAGGACGCGGTAACGGGCGCGGACGGAATCGCGCAGGTGAGTTTCATCCCGCCGACGGGCGGCGTGTATAAAGCCATCGTCACCGCGCATGACGCGAAAGGAAACACGCAGCAAGCGTCCGCGTATATTTGGGTTGCAAGCGCTGAAGCGATCACATGGCGGCAGACGAATGACCGCGCCTTCAGCGTGATCGCGGATAAGGATATGTATAAGCCCGGCGATACCGCCGAGATTCTCATCGCGCAGCCTTTTGAAAAAGATGTGTATGCCTTGCTCACTTACGAGCGCGGACATATTTATAAGCGGGAAGTTTTGTTGCTGCATGGCAACAGCGCGATTTATAAATTACCCATCACCGACGAACTCGCGCCCGTCGCTTATGTGACCGTGACCGTCATCAGCGGCGCGGAAAACTCTGGCAAGCCCGATTTCAAGATTGGCATGGCGAAGATCAATATTGATACCGCGCAAAAAACAATTGACGTGAAAGTGACCGCCGATAAAAAATCTGCGGGTCCCGGCGATGAAGTAACTTACACCATCGAGACAAAAGATATTAACGGCAAACCCGTCTCTGCGGATGTTTCGCTGGCGGTGGTGGATAAAGCCGCGCTGGCGCTCGCGCCCGCCAATTCCGCGCCGATGCTGGAAACTTTCTATTCGCAACAAGGATTGAGCGTAGTCACTTCGCTGGGCTTGGTTTCAAGCGCGGATGATTTCAACGAGAACTATCGCAACTCCGCGCCTGACGGCAACGGCGCGGGCGGCGGCGGAGGAGGAGGTTTGGGCGTGATCACTGTGCGCCAAAACTTCAAAGATACCGCCGCGTTTCAAGCGATGATAACCACCGATCAAAATGGAACCGCGCAAGTGAAAGTGAGCCTGCCTGAAAATCTCACCACTTGGTCAGCGGATGCGCGCGCGGTTACTGCCGATACGCGCGTGGGACAAGCCACACATGAATTGGTCAGCGCCAAGCCGCTGTATGTTCAACTGCAAACGCCGCGCTTCTTTGTCGTCGGCGACGAAGCCGTCATTGGCGCGACGGTTTTCAACAACACCGATTCAAAATTGAGCGCCAATGTTTTATTGGCGGCGCAAGGCGTTGAAATTAAATCAGACGCCACTCAAACGATTGACGTGGAAGCGAAGCAACAAGCGTATGTTACATGGAATGTCGTCGTTGGCAATAACGCTCGCGTTGATTTAACCGCGACTGCAACCAGCGGACAATATGCCGACGCGAGCAAACCCGCGCTGGGAACTTTGCCGAATCAAGGAATTCCCGTTTACAACTTTACGACGACTGAAACGGTTGGAACATCCGGCATGATTACATCGGCGGATTCAGTCACGGAAAATATTCAACTGCCGACGACCTTTCAATTCACCGACGCAAAATTAAACGTGGAAGTTTCGCCGTCCCTCGCGGCTTCGATGACTTCGGGCTTGAACTATCTCAATGATTATCCGTATCTGTGCATGGAGCAAACCGTCTCGCGCTTTTTACCGAACGTGATTGCCGCGCGCGCGTTGAAAGAAGCGGGCATTACGTCTTCGCTGAAAGATAACCTCAACGAAAACGTCAGCGCCGCGCTGCAAAGAATTTACGCCAAGCAACTTTACGACGGCGGCTGGAATTGGTGGGACGGCAACGAGAGCGATCCGCAAACTTCCGCTTATGTGATTTATGGGCTGCTTGAAGCCAAGAAGTCTGGCTATGTTGTTTCGCAAGACGTTTTGGATAACGGCGTTAATTATTTGAAAGAAAACCTGCCTGACTTAAAACGCAACGACGCTTCGTGGAAATTTAATCGCCATGCGTTTATGCTTTACGTTCTCGCGCAGGCGAATCAGCTCGGCGCGGGGCAGACCAACTTCATCTATGAGAATCGCGCGTCGCTGGATAATTACGGGAAGGCGTATCTCGCGCAGGCGTTATACCTGCTCGATAAAAAAGATTCGCGCGTGGATGCGTTGATGTCCGATCTCGCCAGCGCTGCGGCGCTATCCGCTGCGGGAACGCATTGGCAAGAAAAACAAAAAGATTATTGGAACTGGAATTCAGACACGCGCACGACCGCGATTGTGTTGAACGCATTTGTGCAAATCAACCCGAAGAGTCCTATCACCGCGAACGCTGTCCGCTGGTTGATGGCGAATCGCGACGGCGGACATTGGTACTCGACGCAAGAAACCGCGTGGTCGCTGATTGCGTTAACCAATTGGCTGACCGC
>JAVHOY010000005.1:0-5229 GCA_036170295.1 bacterium | reverse complement strand
TGCGCCTCCGCGCCGCAACTTTGGGGCGAAGACAAATCTCCCATTAGCAGCCTGCCCGCTATTTTTTCGACAGAGACGCAAACTCCAACGGCGACCTTCGCGCCCACACTGACCTTTACGCCGTCGCCTACATTTACGCCAACCTTCACGCCAACTGTCACCATCACTCCAAGCGCTACGCCGATTGCAATGGGAATCAAGCGCGTCATCATCGTCAGCTTTGACGGGTTGCGCGCAGACGCAGTCGCCGCCGCGCCGATGCCCAATTTGATGGCGCTGATGCAAGCAGGCGCGTACACGTTAACCGCGCGCACCATCAACTACGCCGTGACCTTGCCCGCGCACGCTTCCATGCTTTCGGGAATGTGTCAAAGCAAACACGGCGTAGATTGGGACGTGACCACTTACTATCGCGGCTATTCCAAAGGCACAGATATTTTTGATCTCGCTCATGCCGCAGGTTTGAAAACCGTGATGATCGTCAACAAAGAAAAAATGCGGCAACTTGCCGAACCCGAAACTACCGACGTGTATCAATTGATCTACGGCAACGAAGCCGCCATTATCAAAACCGCCATCGAACAAATCCCCGCCGGCTTTGACCTAATGTTCATTCACTTCGGCAGCGCCGATACTCGCGGGCATAAATACGGATGGATGTCTAACGCGCAATTTCAAGCCTTGCAAGACGGCGACGCCGCGCTCGGACAATTGCTCGCCGCGCTCGATCAATATAAAATCCGCGACAGCACACTGCTCATCGTCACCGCCGATCATGGCGGACACGACAAAACGCATGTCGGCGACAGGCTCGAAGACCTGCAAATCCCATGGGTCGTTTACAATCCCGGCATTCAGCCTAAGCAACTGCTCAACCCCGTCAGCATTATGGACACCGCCGCCACCGCTGCCTACGCGCTGAAGTTGCCCATCCCGTCCGAATGGGATGGCATCCCCGTTTATGAAGCGTTTGGCTTACCTTCTCCGATTGTACATCCCGCAGATTTTAGGATTTGCAAATGATATGAAACAGCGCTGCGCAATTTTTATTTTCCTTTCAATATTTTTTCTATCCTCATGCGGATCAAACGCGGCTGCGTCCGCGCCGATAGCTTTCCAGCCGCCCACAGCGACTCTCACCCCAAGCGTCACGCCCGCGCCCGTCGCTGAAACGCCGACTTCTATCGTTACGCCGACTCCCGCGCCAGAAATTGATCGCGTTCTCATCGTCAGTTTTGACGGCTTGCGCCCCGACGCGATTATCCCAGCCAATATGACCAACGTAATCAGTTTGATGCAAAGCGGCGCATACACGCTCAACGCGCAGACCATCATGCCGAGTTCCACGCTGCCATCGCACGCATCCATGCTCGTCGGCGCTTGTCCGTCAAAACATATCGTGCGTTGGGATGAATACGTTCCGCAAAATGGATTCGCCATCGGCGCAGATATTTTTGATCTCGCTCACGCCGCCGGCTTGCAAACCGCGATGATCGTCGGCAAAGAAAAACTCCGCCAAATCACCGAACCTGCCAGCCTTGATTTTTTCGCCTTCGTAGATGAAACCGACAAAATTTACGACCCCTATACGATTCAAGACCTTGCCATCCAACAAGTGAAACAGGGATTCAACTTGATGTTCGTCCACTTCCCCGACGGCGACCTTGCCGGACATGAAGACGGTTGGATGTCAAATCAGCAATTGAAAGCCTACGCTAAAAATGATAAAGCGCTCGGTCTCATCCTTGACGCGCTAAAACAAAATGGCGCATACGATTCAACCATCATCATCATTACGTCAGATCACGGCGGACACGATACCACGCACGGCGACAACATCCCCGCCGACATGACCATCCCCTGGATCATCAGCGGACCGCGCGTAAAGCCGGGACAACTCATCGCTACGCAAGTCAACACCATGGATACCGCCGCCACCGCCGCTTTTGTACTCGGCTTGCCGCTCCCGCCCGAATGGGACGGCGCGCCCGTGTTAGAAGCCTTCGGCTTGCCAATCACCGCGCATTCAAAAGCATGTCAGTAAAAAAATTTCGCCGCGACATAAATGTCGCGGTACGAGTGATAAAATCCCCACCGCCAACTAATTACTGATTACTGATAACTGATAACTGTTCACTGGAGACCCCATGCTCATCCATTCCTCCTCTCAACTACTCACCCTCGCGGGCGGACCTCAACGCGGAAAAAAACTCGGCGCGTTGGGCATCATCGAAAAAGGCGCAGTGGTCGCGCGCGATGAAAAAATCGTCGCCGTCGGAACAACCGATGAACTTAAGAATGCCTATCCCGATGAGCCGACTCTCGATGCAAGCGGATGCGTCATCATGCCCGGTTTCGTTGACCCGCACACGCATCTCATTTGGGCAGGCGACCGCGCCAATGAATTTGAGATGAAGATGAGCGGCATGGCATACCTTGACATCCTCGCGGCGGGCGGCGGAATTATCTCGACGGTCAAAGCCACGCGCACCGCCAGCATCGAAATGCTCATCGCGCAAACGCGTCCGCGTCTGCTGAAAATGTTCTCGCACGGCACAACCACCGCCGAAGCAAAAACGGGATATGGGCTGCAAACATCCACCGAGTTGCGGCTGCTCAAAGCCTTGCTCGCGTTGGATGATGAAAGTCCGCTTGATCTTGCGATCACATTTCTTGGCGCGCACGCCATCGCGCCTGAATATAAAGACAACCCGCAAGGTTATGTAGATGAAGTCGTCAACACCATGTTGCCGACGCTGAAAGAATGGTGGGCAATTAACGCTCCGCGCCTGCCGCTTCCTTTCGTGGACGTTTTCTGCGAGACGGGCGCATTCAGTCTTGAGCAATCGCGTCAGGTTTTGACGAAAGCAAAAGGACTCGGCTTCCCGCTCAAAGTTCACGCGGATGAATTTGATAATCTCGGCGGCGCGGCGCTTGCGGCGGAACTCGGCGCGGCTTCTGCCGACCACCTTGTTAAAACTTCCGACGCGGATATTCTCGCCCTCGCAAAATCGGATACCGTCGCCGTCTCGTTGCCATGTACGCCGTTCGGACTCGCCGAAAAAGATTACACGCCCGCAAAAAAAATCATCGCCGCCGACGCGCTCTTTGCGCTCGCCACCGATTGCAACCCCGGCACCTCATGGAATGAATCCATGCAGTTTGTGATCGCGCTCGCCTGCCGCTACATGAAGTTGACTCCCGCGCAAGCCATAGCCGCGTCCACGATTAACTCCGCGCAAGCGATCCGCCGCGCAGATTCCATCGGCTCAATCGAAGTCGGCAAACAAGCCGATATGCTCATCCTCTCCGTCGCGGATTATCGTCAGTTGGGTTATCGCTACGGGACAAATCTCGTCAAGCAAGTGATTAAGCGCGGACATGTGTATTCGGTGGATGTCGGGTATTATAGAACGGCGTAGAATAAAAAGGATGAAAGCAAAAGGATGAAGGATGAATGTCGAAAGATTTCTTTTTTTCTTCATCCTTTACTTTCTTCGCATCTTCGCGGTAAAAAAATATAAGGAGTATTTTATGCAAATTGACATCATCGGCGTTCCTATGGATCTCGGCGCAGACCGTCGCGGCGTGGATATGGGACCCAGCGCCATCCGCTACTCGCACTTACAAAATAAACTGCAAGAGATCGGCTATACCGTAAAAGACGAAGGCAACATCGAAGTTCCCATTGCGGAAATGTGCAGCATTACAAACCCAAAACTAAAATATATTGACTGCATCGTTCCCTTGTCGCGGCGCATCGCGGGCGCAGTGGCAACATCCATGCAGGCGAACAATTTTCCGCTGGTCATTGGCGGCGATCATAGTTTGTCCATTGGATCAGTGCGCGGCGCGGCGCGCAACAAAAAAATCGGCGTGATCTGGATTGACGCGCACGCCGATTTCAACACCGCCGAAACCACGCCGTCGGGAAATATTCATGGAATGCCGCTTGCCGTTCTCGCCGGATTTGGCGACCAAAGCCTGGTGCAATTGTGGGACGAAGCGATTCCCGTGATTGACCCCGCCAAGATCGCCGTCATCGGCGCGCGCGATTTGGACTTGGGCGAAAAAAACAATCTCAGAAACGCCGGCGTCATGGTCATGGGCATGGAGCAAATTGACCGCTACGGCATGGTCTCCGTGATGGAAAAAGCCATTGAGCGCGTCAACCGCGATGTAGACGGAATTTATCTCTCGCTGGATATGGACGCGCTCGACCCTGAACATGCCCCCGGCGTTGGGACTCCCGTCCCCGCTGGATTGACTCAACGCGAGACTCATCTCGCCTGCGAAATGCTCGCGGAAACCGGGACGCTAATTGGGATGGATCTCGTCGAAGTGAATCCCATCCTCGATATTCAGAATCGCACTGCGGCGCTCGCCGTTGAATTTGCGCTCTCCGCGCTGGGTCGCCGCATTTGGAAGAGAAATTTATGAAACCGACTCTTGCAGAAATTGAACGGCTCGCGCGCGAAGCCGGCGCGATCTTGCGCGCAGGCTACAACACCGAACATCAGATTAAATATAAAGGCGTGATTGATCTCGTCACGGAAATTGACCATGCTTCTGAATCGTTTTTGATCAAAGAGATTCAATCGCATTTTCCCGATAGTCATATCATCGCGGAAGAAAGCGGCGAGACAAAAGGGACAAGCAAAGGAATCTGGCATATTGATCCGCTGGACGGGACGGTCAATTACGCGCATCATATCCCCGTGTTTTGCGTCTCTATTGCGTATGCTCTGAATGGGAGCGCTTCGGCTTCGCTCAGCACAGGCGTGATTCTCGGCGCAGTCTACGATCCCTTGCGCGATGAAATGTTTTCCGCCGAGCGCGGACAGGGCGCGACTTTAAATGGCAAGCCGATCCACGCATCCAATACAACTGAACTGCAAAAGAGTTTGCTGGTAACGGGCTTCCCTTACGACACATGGAACACAAAAAAGGATAACTTCAAAAATTTTGAGAAACTCGCCAAGATGACTCAAGGCGTGCGCCGACTTGGTTCCGCCGCGCTGGATGCTTGCTACGTTGCCGCAGGTCGCTTCGACGGCTTCTGGGAGTTGACTCTCAAATCATGGGACATCGCCGCCGCCGGACTCATCGCCGAAGAAGCGGGCGCGCGCGTCACCGCGATCAATGGCGGACAAGATTATATTTCCGCGCCGCAATCCATCCTCGCCGCCGCGCCGGGAATTTACGAAGAAATGTGGAAGCAATTGAATT
>JAVHOY010000004.1:0-1201 GCA_036170295.1 bacterium | reverse complement strand
TGGGCGCGCTGAATCCCGAAGCCGTCCTTTCGCGCGGATATGCTATCATCACCCGCAACGAAGATAACGCGCTGGTGTCTAAAGTATCAGACGCGCGCGGCGAGATAAAAGTCCGCGTCAGCGACGGCGAATTTAGCGCAATCGTAAATCGTAAATCGTAAATCGCTTGGAGTTTTCATGGCTAAAATAAAATCAACCCAAAAACCTGTGGAAGAATTAACTTATGAAGAAGCCCTCGCCGAGTTGGAGAACATTGTAGACGCGCTGGAAAGCGAACAGAATCCGCTTGAAGAGGCGATGAAACTTTTTGAGCGCGGACAACTCCTCGTGGCGCGTTGCAGCGCGGCGCTTGAATCGGCTCAATTGAAAGTTCAAAAACTGGCGGGCGAATCTATCGTCGCGTTTGAGGAAGAATCCGAATGATCCTTAATCAGTTATTGCGTAACCCAGTTTTAGGCGCGGTGTTGACAGCGTGGCTGGTCGCGCAAGCGCTGAAAATTCCCACCGAATATTTACGCTCGCGCCGTTGGATGTGGGCGATGCTTTTTGCGGCGGGCGGAATGCCGTCGTCGCATTCGGCGCTGCTGGTGGCTGGCACAATTTCTGTCGGGCTATATCGCGGCTTTGACGATCCGCTGTTTGCGATTGCAGTCGCCGTCACCATGATCGTCGTGCATGACGCGGCGGGCGTGCGTCGGCAGGCGGGCATGCACGCGGAGCGCATCAACTATTTGTTTGAGGAATTAATCAAAGGTCATGTGTGGGATGAAGATGCGTTGAAGGAAGTGATTGGACACACGCCGCTCGAAGTAGCGGGCGGAATTGTTCTCGGCTTTATCGTCGCCATCGCGCAGTGGATGTTGTGGCGTTAAGAAAATAGGCGCAAGCAAAAACAAAAAAAACGCGGATAACTCTTTTATCTGCGTTTTTTAATTTCGATTCAATCTTCTCGCAACTGCGCTTGCCGCATATTGAATCTCTGGCGCGCGTAGAACCCACGTGGCGGCGAGATATACCAACCCGCCGAGCGCCACTCCGCCGAACGCAACCAGCCAGAGATTCATTTCCGTCGTAAATTGCAGCCAGAAAAATATTGAAAGACTCATTGCCAGTGTGGAAATTCCAAAGACAACGAATCCGTTCAAGATGTTTTTTCCTTCAATGCCTTTCAAACGTTTTTGCATCAGCGCAAATAAGACGA
>JAVHOY010000003.1:0-5294 GCA_036170295.1 bacterium | reverse complement strand
ACTAAGAGACTCATAAACTAAAATGTTCATAGATCAAGTAACGATTCATGTAAGATCAGGCAAGGGCGGCGATGGAATGATGCATTTTCGCCGCGAGAAATTTGTGCCGTTGGGCGGTCCCGATGGCGGCGATGGCGGCAAAGGCGGCGATTTCGTTTTTGAGGTAAAGGTAACGCTCAACACACTTTCTGCCTTTCGACAAAACGAAAGGTTCGCGGCGGAGGATGGTAAAAAAGGCGGCGGCTCAGAAATGACCGGACGCGGCGGAAAAGACCTTGTGATTCCCGTGCCGCCCGGCACGATTATTTATGACGCGGATACGGCGGAACTGCTCGGAGATTTAACCGAAGCGGGTCAGCGTCTGCTCGTCTGCAAAGGCGGGCGCGGCGGACTCGGCAATCAGCATTTTGCGACGTCTCGCAATCAAGCGCCGCGCACGGCGGAACGCGGCGAACCGTATCAGGAAAGATCGTTGCGCCTTGAGTTAAAACTCATCGCGGATATTGGCATTATTGGTTTGCCCAACGCGGGAAAATCCACTTTGCTTTCGGCGCTGACCAATGCCAAGCCGAAGATCGGCGATTATCCTTTCACCACGCTTGAGCCGAATCTCGGCGTGGCAAATATTGACGACGATACAACCGTTGTCATGGCGGACATTCCCGGTTTGATCGAAGGCGCGGCGGAAGGCGCGGGGCTCGGTCACGACTTTCTGCGTCATATTCAGCGTACGCGCGTTTTGATCCACATGATTGACGGACTCTCCGAAGATCCGCTGGCGGATTTTAGTCAGATCAATAACGAACTTTCGCTCTTTGATCCAAAACTTGGGAGCAAGCCGCAGATCGTTGTGCTGAATAAAATTGATCAACCTGAAGTACAGGAAAGACTCAAAGCGATCAAGGCAAGTTTCAAAAAACAAAAAATAAATTTGATTACCGCCTCGGCGATGGCGCGCACAAATACGCGCGACATATTAATTGCGGCGTATCAAAAACTTGCTGAAATACCTGTGGAAGCATTGAATGAAACGCTGCCCGTCTACACGCCCGATGTTGACCCGAACCAATTTGAAGTTGTCCGCGAAGACGAACATGAATGGCGCGTCGCCGGCGTTGCCATCGAACGCTCCGCGAAGATGACCTACTGGGAACATGACGGCTCGTTGCGGCGCTTCCAAAAATTGATGGAGCGTCTCGGCATTGACGAGGAACTCCGCAAAGCGGGCATAGAAGAAAATGACACCGTTCACATCGGCAACTTTGAACTGGAGTGGAAAGATTAGTTGTCAGTTATTGGCGGTCAGTGGTCAGTTGTCAGTGCGGCTTCGGAAGGGGTCGCATTTCTTTATTATTTACACATAGTTTCTTTACGTTTTCCATTTCAAACGACTGTAAAATTTACTATGTGATGCGACGCTCATATCGCGCTACGAGGAAGTCATGACCAAGAAACAAAAAATCCTTACCTTCATTCTTATTGTAATCAGCGCGGCGGCAATGATATTTTTTGGGATGCGGGCAATGCGCGCCATCATGCGGTTGCGCGGCGAAGGTCCGTTTGGGAAACCGCCGCAAGCGAGTCAAACGGACGTGAGTTTGATTCGCGATTGGATGACCGTGCCTTATGTGGCGCGCGCGTACCATGTCCCGTCTGAAGCGCTCTTCAAAACATTGAATATCTCCGAGCGGGAAAATCACAAAAAGAATTTGAAGGAATTGAACGATAAATTTTATCCCCATCAGAAGGGCATTGTCCTCGCGCATATTCAAGCCAGCATTCAAGCCATGCAAAAGCAAGAACCGCCGCCGCCCTTTCCCGCCACGCCGATTTTCACCACGCCAACGCCATGAGCGATTTTCTTCTTACCCAAGTCATCAACTACGGCGCGCCGCTGGTTGGTTTAATTTTATTGCTCGGCGCGCTTGGTTTTCCAGTGGGCGCATCGGTGGTCGTCGTTGCCGCAGGCGCGTTCAGTCAGCAAGGGTTTTTGAACTGGCTGCAAGCCGCTACGCTCGGCTTGATTGGCGCAGCGATTGGAGATACGCTTAGTTTTGGGATTGGGCGTTTCGCAAAAGATTGGACTCAGCGCCGTTTTGGAAATTCTCCGATATGGATCAACGCGCGCGATTCATTTCAACAGCGAGCGGGACTCGCGATATTCTTTACTCGCTGGCTGGCGACTGCGGTTGCGATTCCCACCAACCTGATCGCGGGCGGCAGCGGATATAAATTCTCGCGCTTCATGCTCTACGACGTCAGCGGCGAGATTGTTTGGATCACGCTCTACGGCGGGCTTGGTTATATGTTCGGCAGTCAATGGGAATTGGTTAGCGCTTTCATCAGCAACTTTGGCGGGTTGATTTTAGGCTTGGTCATATTCGGTTTCGGGATCAGACAACTAATTAAATGGCAAAGATAGAATAAACGCAGTTTTACCACAGAGAGCGCAGAGATCACGGAGAAAAGTCTTTTTAAACCTCTGGGACTCCGTGATCTCTGTGGTGAAAATATTTTAACCGCGTAACATCAGTTACTTATCTTGAATTTCCGCTGCGCGCAACGTGTTCGCCATCAACATCGCAATCGTCATCGGTCCCACGCCGCCGGGTACAGGCGTGATAAATCCAGCGACTTCCTTCGCCTCGTCAAAGTTGACGTCGCCCACCAGACGGTAGCCGCTCTTCTTGGTCGCGTCGGGTTTGGAGTTGATGCCCACGTCAATAATCGCCGCGCCGGGTTTGATCCAATCGCCGCGCACAAATTCGGGTTTGCCAATCGCCGCGATAAGAATATCCGCTTGACGCACGACAGCCGCAATATCCTTTGTGCGCGAGTGACAAACGGTAACCGTCGCATTCTTGCCGATGAGCAGCAGCGCGGCGGGCATCCCAACGATATTTGAGCGTCCCAACACAACGGCATTCGCGCCTTCAATTTTCACGCCAGATTTTTCAAGCAGATAAATACAGCCGTAAGGCGTGCATGGCACAAACAACGGCTCGCGTCCCTTTTGCGCGAGGCGACCGATATTGAGCGGCGAGAAACCGTCCACGTCTTTTTCAATGCTGATGAGTTGCAAGACGCGCTCTTCGTTCAAATGCGCGGGAAGCGGCAATTGCACCAAAATCCCGTTGACTGATTTATCCGCGTTCAATTCCATAATTTTTTGTTCAAGTTCTTCTTGAGAAATATCTGCGGGCAAATGCAAACTGACCGATCCCATGCCCAGTTCTTCGCAAGCCTTTCCTTTCGAGCGGACATAAGTCGCAGAGTCTACGCGCTCGCCGACCAACACGGCGGCAAGAGTCGGTTTGGGTTTCCCAGACGCAACGCGCTTGGCGACTTTAGCCGCGACGTCATCGCGCACCTGTTGAGCAATTAATTTTCCATCAATGAGTTGAGCAGTCATAGCAATCTCCTGTTTATTATTTGATGCGCTGAAATTATACAACCCGCCGCTGCGTTTCCGAAAGTGATACTTATCCTGAATTCGGCTATGCAATGCCATTTCCATTTATACTTGCCGCATGTCAAAAGTTATTCAACCAACTTGGGATGTAATCGTCATCGGCGGCGGACCTGCGGGATTCTTCGCCGCGATTCGTTGCGCGGAATTGAATCCTGATTTGCGCGTGTTGATTCTTGAAAAGGCGCAAACAACGCTTGGCAAAGTTTTAATTTCAGGCGGCGGAAGATGCAATGTAACGCACGCTTGTTTTGACGCGGCGCAACTCGTCAGTTTTTATCCGCGCGGCGGAAATGAATTGCGCGGCGCATTCGCGCGTTTTCAACCTGCGGACACGGTCAAGTGGTTTGAAGAGCGCGGCGCGAAGTTGAAAGCCGAAGCCGATGGGCGCATGTTCCCCGTCACGGATTCATCCGCAACGATTGCGGAGTGTTTGCGCGGCGCGGCGAAAAATATCGGCGTAAGAGTTTTGACGGGCGCGAGCGTATTGGATGTGGAAAAAAATTTGCGAAGCGGATTCAACTTGAAGGTTAGGAATGAATCGCGCGATCTTCATCTTGAAACAAAAAAATTATTAATTGCAACAGGCGGCGATTCAAAATCGCGCGAGATGATTCAAGCGCTGGGACATTCCATCGTCGAGCCTGCGCCTTCGCTGTTTACGTTCAACGTCAAAGACAAACGCATTGACGGATTGGCGGGCGTTTCGGTTGAGAACGTAACGCTAAAAATGAACGCGCTCGCGCAGCGCGGCGCGATGTTGATTACGCATTGGGGGTTGAGCGGTCCCGCCGTGTTGAAACTTTCGGCGTGGGGCGCGAGAATTTTGTTTGAGAAAAAATATCGCGCTAAGTTGAGCGTCAATTGGCTGGGCGATTCGTCATTTGAAAAAACGTTGGAAGTTTTGACGCGCAATAAAGAATGGAAAGAAAATGCGCGCAAGAAAGTTGCGATCAATCCCGCGTTCTCGCAAATTCCATTACGGTTATGGAAACAGTTAACGGATTTTGTGGGCGATAAAAATTGGGCGGATTTATCCAAAGCAGAGTTGCGCAAACTGGCGCAGGAATTATCGGCGGGCGAGTTTGAGATTGAAGGCAAGGGACAATTCAAAGACGAGTTCGTCGCTTGCGGCGGAGTGAATTTGAAGGAAGTGGATTTCAAATCTATGCAAAGCCGCATAGTTGAGAATTTATTTTTTGCAGGCGAAGTTTTAGATATTGACGGAGTCACCGGCGGCTTCAATTTTCAATCCGCGTGGACAACGGGATGGATTGCGGGAAGCGCGCTGGCGTAATTTTTTTCATTGACCGCCTACTATTCATCTCGTACAATCGCATTCACAAATTAAATCAATTTACAGGTATTCACTCAATGGCAAAATATCGTATCACTTACTGGAAAGACATTCCGCAATCGTTTACGGTTGAAGGCGATGGAAGAACTGTGAAGAAACAACTCTCGCAAAAAATTCAAAATAAAATTGACGCGTACGCGATGGCTGTTGGCGCAACATCTGCGACGGATTACGCCAAGCAATACAAACGCGGCGAATGGATCGAACGCAACGGCTCTCCCGAAGAAATCGCCGAGACGTTGCTGGCGGAGTTGGAAATGGAGTTTGCGAAAATTGAAATTCCTAAATTCCAACGTCAAGAGACATTGAAATCCGATTTGTAAAACATGACAAAACACAACGTCATCCTGCAACCCTCTGGCAGTCGCGGACAAGTGGAAGAAGGCGCTTCTGTTCGCTCCGCTGCGCGCGAACTGGGCGTGGAGATCGAATCCATTTGCGCCGAGAATGCCACTTGCGGCAAGTGCA
>JAVHOY010000002.1:0-5380 GCA_036170295.1 bacterium | reverse complement strand
GCAACGTATTGTTCCATTCAAAATATTGTAACCGCGTTTGTAAAACAGGATGTGAAATTTAAGCGTTTTCTTAATCTGCGCGCGCGTTTATTCGTAAAAACATAGAAAGGACGCGCAAGCTAAGGTATAATCACCGCGCCGCATAACAGGCACAAATTCATTTCAAGGTTGAGTATGGCAAGCGCATTTTCACTCCCCACCGAATACTGGTCGTTCATTCAAGTCGCCCCGCTAGATATTGAAAATCTGCATAACTTTCTATTTGAGCGCGAGACGCCGTTAACCGCGCGCGATCTTTCGGTTGACTTCATAGAAGCGCGCATCAAAGCGGAACGCGCCGCAACGGAAAGCAAGCAGAAATCTGGCGGCAAAAGTTTTCTTCCAAAAGAGAAATATCAAATCGGAGACGATCTCGTCTTCCCCGCGCTTGAATGGAATCACGGTAATGTGACCGCTATTCGCGCGGGCGTTAATCCGTCCATTTCTGGCTTTGACGTATTGACCGTCGCTATGGAGGACGGCTCGGAGCGCATGTTTGCCGCGAATCTTCAAGATCATATTTTGAACGAAACTCCCATTGTTGTTCCTGAAAATGATGTAAACCCAGTCGCTATTTTGCATGAGCATGGCGATGCGATTGAAAAAAAATTAGAAGCCGCGTTCAACGCCGACGAAGGCTTGGTCAAAATTGCGGGGCGTTGGTTTCCGCGCGCTTTGTTGATTGATATTAATCAAGGGCAATTGAATCTCGCGGAAGCCGTGCTGGATGTGTCGGCGGGCGAACCCATGTCCGCTGAAGCGTTGATGAAAGATATTGAACTGCCCACCGACGTCAACCCTAAACTGGCTGAATTTTCTTTGAATTACGCTTTAGAAAAAGACGAGCGTTTCGACGAAGTCGGTCCCGCTGGACAGGTGCTGTGGTGTTTGCGTCGCCTTGAACCCGATTTTGTGCGCGAAGTTCCGCTTCCGTTGCGTTACGTTGAAGTTGAACATGACCGCAGCATATTAAGTCCAGCGATGCTGAATCTCGAAGCGCAATTGGACGATGAATTAACTCCCGTTCAAGACGCCGATTTGAAAAAAACGATTTCCTCTGTCACGATACCTCTCATCTATCCGCATCTTCGCGCTGGGACTCTTCCCATGTCCGCGCGGACGCGCAAGTTATTTCCTACAGCCTATGAGTCGGCGCGTGTGCGCTTCACGCTTGTGGACGGCAAAACCAAACAACGCATCCCCGCATGGGTTGTTCTTGAGAATGGTTATGTGTACGGTTTGCGCGAATGGTATAAATCTCATCAGTTAATTCCAGGCTCGCTGGTTCAATTGCGTTCTGGCGAGAATCCTGGCGAAGTGATTGTTGAAGTAAAAAGTCAACGTTCCTCCAAGGATTGGGTGCGTACCGTTATGGTCGGCAAGGACGGCGGCTTTGTTTTCGCCACGCTAAAACAATCCATCACCGCCGAATTCAACGACCGCATGGTGATCCATGTCCCTGATTTCAAATCGCTTGATCCCGTTTGGGAAAAGAAGCGTCCCTTTGAAGAGTTGGTCTTATTGGTCATGCGCGAGTTGACGAAATCAAATCCGCAAGGTCACGTTCACGCGCAGGAACTTTATGCCGCAGTCAATCTTGTGCGCCGCGTTCCGCCCGCGCCTATCTTTGCTTTGCTGGAGACTAATCCCATCTTCAAGCATGTTGGCGACCTGCATTATCGCTTGAATGAGGAGCAGGAATGAGTCTATTAAAACCTTCAATTAAAACGCCGTTCCATATTGACTTTGAGTGGTGGCGGCAAAACGAGAGCGATTGGCATGTCTTCTTGAGTTCGTTGTTGTGCCCTGAACATCAGGAACTTTTCGCAAACACTGAAGACGGCGGAATGATTGATTGGATTGACCCCATCACTGCGGAAGTAAAACTGGTGGATGGAATTCAACACGCGCTGATGACTCACTGCGCGTCCTTGCCTGAATTTACGAACGTTCATACCGCCGTCGTAGAAGCCGTCTTCCGCATCTTTCTCGTAAATGGAAACGTTCCCATGTCTGCGGAAGATATTGGCAAAAAATTGAACAGACCCGCCGAGACCATTTTGCGAACGATCGCGGGTCCGCGCATCTATCGCGGCTTGAGACCGTATCAAGCGAGTGTTCCAATTATGGTTAAAGCGGACGAACTTTGATAAAATAGAGCCGGTAATAAAACAATTATGGCTTTAGCGAATGTACAATTGCATGGCAATTTGCACAAAGGAGAACGCATTTATCTAGCTCTTGTGTAACCCTTTCCCATTTGAGTAACCTGAGTTTGATCCACGAAAAATCTTTATGACCTGTGTGGTGAAATTGCATTGCGGCATAATGTTCGCTATACCCACAACGCGAACATTTTCCGCCTAAGTATTCAATGGCTAGTCTTTTCCGATCTACCCACCTTTTCTGGCAATAATCATTGAAACATTCCTTGCAAAGAGAATTTAATCTCCCGCTTTTTCCTTTTTTATAAAACTCTGTTTCTGGTTTAAGTTGTTGGCATGTACTACATTTTTTCATAAGAGCCCTTATAGCTTAATGGACAAAGCAACGGTCTTCTAAACCGTCGATCTAGGTTCGATTCCTAGTAGGGGCACTATACCATACCAGTTTAAAAAATATGTCATAAATATTAAATTTACAAATGATTTTAGGAGCAATAAAATGGCTGTAAAAAGACGACCTGGTTTGATCAAATATGCAGGACAGGAACGAACTGTCATTGGCGATGATATTGTGGTTGGGCAGAAAGCCCCCGATTTTATTATCCAAAAAAATGATTGGTCTATGAGCAAAGCCTTCAAAGAGACCAAACGCAAAGTTCGCATTATCGCGGCTGTCCCTTCATTGGACACTCCCGTTTGCGACCGCGAGACGCGGCGCTTCAACGAGGAAGCCGCAAAACTTGGCAAGGATGTCGCGATCATCGTCGTCAGTACCGATTTGCCCGTCGCGCAAAAACGCTGGTGCGGCGCCGCAGGTATTGATCAGGTAATGACCGTATCTGATGTGGTCAAGACTGACTTCGGAAAAAAATATGGCGTTCTTATGGAAGAAGTCCGCATTTTGCGCCGCGCCGTTTTTGTGGTGGATAAGAAACGCATCGTTCGTTATGTCGCATACATGCCCACCAATGGCAACGAGCCGAATTACGAAGAAGTGTTGGCTGCCGCAAAAGAAGCGCTGGGTAAATAAACTTCAAGACTTGACAGGTTTTCGCGAAGCGACCTGTCAAGTCTCTTTATGAAGGAGTATCTTATGCCTACAATCGTTCGTAAAACAGGCGTAGCTCTTATGGAGGTTCGCCGCGACGTTCTTAATGCGGTCAGCTGGCAGGTGCGCTCAACCATCTGGAGTCCGCCTACCGACGTTTACGAAACGGAGAAGTCGTATATTGTCCGCGTAGAAATTGCGGGAATGCGCGAAGAAGATTTTCAAGTCGCGCTTGAAGATTACACTTTGCATATTTCGGGCTTTCGCCCAGATTCTTCTACACACCGCGCATATCATCAAATGGAAATACGCTTTGGCAAGTTCTCCACTTCTGTCGCTTTACCCAATCCCGTCAATATCGAACACTCGCGCGCGGAATATAAGGACGGATTTTTAACCGTGACTCTCCCAAAAGAAGACAACAATCATTAAGGTTGAATAACAATATGCCCGCTGAACGGTGGCAAACCGGTATCCATGATTTTTTTCAATCCATTGGCGAAACCGACGAAGAACTAATCAAAAAGTTCATGTCGTCGGCGCTTTTACATTCCCAGAAGAACGAAGACGATTCAAGCGCGCCTGAAAACGGCGCAAAAAATGAAGAGCCAAATTTTCCCGAAGTTTTGCCTATTCTGCCGTTGCGCGGGGTGGTCGTATATCCCAACACCGCGGTCCCCTTGACGGTGGGGCAGGCGCGCTCAATCCGCTTAGTGGACGACGTCGTCGGCGGCGATAAACTCGTCGGCTTGGTCTCCGCGATTGATCCAGAAAAAGAAACGCCCGGTCCCAATGATCTTTATCGAATTGGAACAATCGCCACCGTGCATCGTTTATTGCGCGCGCCTGACGGCACCGTGCGTTTGCTCGTTCAAGGGATGAAGCGTTTTCGGCTCGGCGAGTTCGTCGCGGAAGAACCCTATCTTAAAGCGCAAGTTCATCTGCTGCCTGAGACGGACGAAGATAATCTTGAAACCAGCGCGCTGGCGCGTAACGCGCGCGATCAATTTCAGCAAATTACGCAAATGATTCCTTCGTTTCCCGAAGAGTTGGCGGGTTCGATTACTTCGTTGGAAGATCCGCTTCAAACCGCGTACACGATTGCAAATTTCCAGCGGATTGACTTGAAGGACGCGCAAGAAATTCTTGAGTTGGATTCAGTGTACGGAAAACTTAAGAAATTAATCGGCTTGCTGGTGCGCGAAGCCGAAGTGCTGCAAATCGGTCAGAAGGTTCAAAACGAAGCGCGCGGCGAGATCGAAAAAGTTCAACGCGAATATTTTCTGCGCGAACAAATGAAAGCCATTCAGCGCGAATTGGGCGATAAAGACGAGCAGGCGGTTGAGACCGAAGAATTCCGCAAAAAAATTGAAGACGCAAAAATGCCCGAAGAGGCGGACAAGCAAGCGAAGCGCGAGTTAGATCGTTTGTCGCGTTTGCCAACCGCCGCCGCCGAGTATGGAGTCATCCGCACCTATTTGGATTGGCTCGTCTCGTTGCCGTGGTCAAAATCCACTGTGGATAATTTGGACGTGGCGCACGCGCGCGAAATTTTGAATAAAGATCATTATGGGCTTGAGGACGTGAAAGATCGCATCCTTGAGTTTCTTGCGATTCGCAAATTACGCATTGACCGCAAAGACGAAGAGAAAAAAGTTTCGGACGATATGATCCGCCATGAACGCGAAGGCGTGATCCTTTGTTTTGTGGGACCTCCGGGCGTGGGCAAAACTTCGTTGGGGCAATCCATTGCGCGGGCGATGGAGCGCAAATTTATCCGCGCTTCGTTGGGCGGCGTGCGCGATGAAGCCGAAATTCGCGGACATCGCCGAACTTATATCGGCGCGATGCCCGGTCGCGTTTTGCAATCTCTGCGCCGCATGGATTCTAACAATCCCGTTTTCATGCTTGATGAAGTGGACAAACTCACTTACGATTTTCATGGCGATCCCTCGTCTGCTTTGCTTGAAGTGCTTGACCCTGAACAGAACGGCGAGTTCCGCGATAACTATCTCGAAGTCGCTTACGATCTCTCGCAGGTTTTTTTCATCACGACCGCAAACACGCTGGAGACAATTCCAGGTCCGTTGCGCGACCGCATGGAGATTATCTTCCTTTCGGGATACAC
>JAVHOY010000001.1:0-1223 GCA_036170295.1 bacterium | reverse complement strand
GCCTTCTTAAAATCCTGCGGGAATCTTTCAATACCAGTAACTACAGCCATCGTAGAGAACTCGCCCAACGCGCACAAGCATTTATTTTGCATTTGCTTTGCGACGTTCAAGAGCAGGTCAACATCCGCTTGCGAGCCTGCGCCTGAGTGGATGCGCTCGCTGATATGCTGCATCCAATAAGTGCCTTCGCGGCAGGGCGTGCATTTTCCGCAAGACTCATGTTTGAAGAAGCGAAGCGTCTTGTTGACGACCCAATCCAGATTGACCGTATCGTCCAGCACAATCACCGACGCGGAGCCAAGTTCAGCGCCGAGAGTTCTCACTGCGGCGTAATCCATTTGCGTATCGAGGACTTTATCGTCCACCACAATAAAAGAAGAAGACGCGCCTGCGGGCATAATCGCTTTGACGGGTCTGCCTTCTTGAATGCCGCCGCCGTGTTCATAAATCAACTGGCGGAAGGTTGTGCCGAAGGGAAGTTCGTAATTGCCGGGCTTACGCACGCGACCCGAAAGCGAGAAGATTTTTACGCCCGCGCTGTCGGCTGTTCCCATCGCTTTGTACCAGTCCGCGCCGTTGGACATAATCATCGGGACGTTGGTAAGGGTTTCCACATTATTGATAACCGTCGGCTTGCCGTACAAACCCACCGCCGGCGGAAATGGCGGACGCACACGCGGCTGTCCGCGTTTGCCTTCAATCGATTCGAGCAGCGCGGTTTCTTCGCCGCAGATATATGCGCCCGCGCCGAGATGCGTATAAATGCGCAGCGAATATTCCGTGCCGAAGAGAGCATCGCCAAGATAGCCAGCCTTTTCCAACTCCGCGATTTTTTCATCGAGGATAGCGGCTACCTGCCAGAACTCTCCGCGCAGATAAACATAGCCCACATTCGCGCCAACCGCGTAACATGAAAGCGCAAGTCCTTCCAAAAACTGGAAGGGATTGTTTTCCATAATCTCGCGGTCTTTGAAAGTGCCCGGCTCGGATTCATCCGCGTTGGCGACGACATAATGGGGCCAGTTCTTGTTGTCAATGAACGACCACTTCATGCCGGTGGGGAAACCCGCGCCGCCGCGTCCGCGCAAGCCTGAGTTTTTGACCACAGCGGTCACGTCTTCAGGTTTCATTTTGGTCACGGCTTTTTTGAACGAATCAAGTCCGCCGTTTTTTTTGTAGACGTCCATCTTATTGATGTCGGGGACGTCGCGATGACGTAAAAG